>JAQGPB010000265.1 GCA_028293265.1 Pedosphaera sp.
CGCGCCCCGGCCACTCCCGCCCGTCGCCCTGCCCTCAACCCTCAACCACTTCGGCGCGGAGTTTCTCACCAAATCAGTCCAAATTTGCGCGCAACCCCGCTTTCCCGTCCCACCCTCAACCCTCAACCAAAAACCCTCAACCATTCGCGTACCCGCCTTTTTCCACCTTTTTCCGCCTTTTTCCGCAAAATAAAATTTTTTTTTGTGCTGATCGAAAACAGACAGTCCGCCATCCGTCGCTTTGCGTCGCTTAACGTCGTTTCGCCGAAACGGCAGCCCGATAACTGGCAGGACGGCCAAACTCGGATGTCAGTGCTTTCACTGCTTTTTGACTTGCGCGGGATTGACCTCAAGGCTGGCGATGGTGTTAAAATTCGGCCATGCCTCTGATTACCAGCAGCAAGACGAAGGAAAATTACGATGTGATCGTCGTGGGGTCGGGCGCAGGCGGTTCGATGGCGGCTTACGTGCTGGCCATGCAGGGGGTGAAGGTGCTGATGCTCGAAGCGGGGCGCAATTACGAACCGACCAAGGAAACCGCCATGTGGAACCTCCCGGCGGAAGCCCCGTTGCGCGCGGCGGCGACGCCCGACAAGCCGTTTGGATTTTACGACGCGACGGTGGATGGCGGCTGGCGGGTGCCGGGCGAGCCTTACACGAATGCGCCGGGCACAGATTTTCAATGGTGGCGCGCGCGGATGCTGGGCGGCCGCACGAATCACTGGGGGCGCATCGCCCTGCGTATGGGGCCATACGATTTCAAACCGCAGGCGCGCGACGGGCTGGGCATAGACTGGCCGATTTCCTACGAAGACCTCGCGCCCTATTACGACAAAACCGAGGCGCTCATCGGCGTATTCGGCTCGAATGAAGGTCTGGAAAACACGCCCAACTCCTCTCCCGGTGTGCTGCAACCGCCGCCCAAGCCGCGCGCCTGCGAGTTGTACACCAAAAAATATTGCGACAAGCTCGGCATCCCGGTGATCCCGTCGCACCTGGCGATTCTGACGAAGCCGTTGAATGGGCGGCTGGCCTGTTTTTACGCAACCAGTTGCGGACGCGGTTGCGCAATCAAGGCCAACTTCCAATCCACAACCGTTTTGCTGCCACCCGCCATCGAAACCGGCAACCTGGATATCATTACAAATGCGATGGTTCGGGAAGTGACCTTGGATAGTGCCGGGAAGGCCAATGGCGTAACCTATGTTGATAAAGAAACTCTAAAAGAGGGCCGTTTTTCTGCAAACGTCGTCGTTTTGGCAGCCAGCGGCTGCGAGTCCGCCCGAATTTTGCTGAATTCGAAGAGCAAGTTGTTTCCCAACGGTTTAGCCAATAGCAGCGGGAAAGTGGGCCGTTACTTGATGGATACGGTCGGCGCGGGTTTGGCGGGGCAGATTCCGGCCCTGGAAAACGTGCCGCCGCACAATGAAGAAGGCGTTTCGGGCATGCACATGTATATGCCGTGGTGGGGTTACAAGGACCAGACTGCGGGCAAGCTCGATTTTCCGCGCGGTTATCACATTGAATTCGGCGGCGGACGGCGGATGGTTCATGCCGGGGATTTTGACGGGTTGGAGCAGTTTACGGGCGGGAGTTATGGGAAGAAATTCAAAGAAGATGCGCGGCGTTATTATGGATCGTTCCTGTGGTTTGATGGCCGGGGTGAAATGATTCCAAATGAGGATTGTTATTGCGAGATTGATCCCGAGGTGAAGGACAAGTGGGGAATTCCGGTGCTGTGGTTTCATTGGAAGTGGGACCAGCACGAGATCAAGCAGGCGGCGCATATGCAGAAGACGTTTGCGCAGATTATTGACGCAATGGGAGGAAAGTTGGTCAATGGCTCTGAACTGGAAGGCGCGAAAGCGATTGAGCCGGGCGGGAAAATCATCCATGAGGTCGGCACGACCTGCATGGGCGCGCACAAGGAAAAGTCAGTATTGAACCAATATTGCCAGGCTTGGGATGTGAAGAATCTTTTTGTGACGGACGGCGGGCCGTTTCCGTCGAACGCGGACAAGAATCCGACGTTGTCCATTTTGGCGCTGGCTTGGCGGAGCGCGGATTATCTGGCGGACCAGCTTAAGAAGGGGAACCTTTGAGGAAAGCACCAAGCGTCCAAGCTCCAAGCTCCAGAGAATAACCAAACGCTAAATTCCAACCGGAGGCGATGGGTTTTACGGCGATATTTTGCGGGAGTTGACGAGGTGTGCTATTGTGCCGCACAGATGTTGTGCGCCGGAGGGAAGGCAGTGGTTTTGCGTCCGCCGTCGCGGAACATGTGAGTGATGAAAGCTCAATTTAATCTGGTGCGGTGGATCTTGGTGGTGACACTGGGTTGCAGCCTCGGCTTGATTGCGGTTTTTGTCCTCGTTGCCCTGCGCCCGTTGTCGGATGACGCAAGCGGCGGAAATATTTACGTAAGGCATCAGTTGCAGCGGCCGCAGTTGGAGTTCCGGCTCACTGAGGCGGAGATGGAGAAGGATCTGAGGCGGGTCATCGAAGCGCAACTGGCGGCGTTCCGCCAGGATGATTATCCCACGGCTTACAAATATGCGGCGTCGGGGGTGAAGGCGCAGCTTCCGTTGCCAGCTTTTGAACGGATGGTGAGGCAAATGTATCCGCTGATTGCACAATCCAGTTCGGTGCAATTCGGGGTGATCCTGGACAATGGGGAGGAGGCGATGGTGAACGTGACGGTCGTGGGAACGTCAGGTCGCTCGCGACATTATCAATATTTCCTGCAGCACGAAGTCTCGGGATGGAGAATTTATGGCGTAGCCGAAGTCAAGCCCCGGGGGATCACGATTTAGCAGTTGAAGGTAACGCGGAACACTGAAGACCGGATTTGCGGCGTTCGAGGTTTTCGATTTTCGGCCGGCTCAGGAATTGTTTTCATGGCTTTCGGGTTCGGGTGTTTCCTCTTCCTCGGTCGCCGTTTCGCCTCCGGCGAGTGACCCGAGAGTGCCGAGGCGGGCGCGGTTTACTACTCCCGTTTGTTCCAATTGTTTTTCGGCCTCGATTCTGAAACGCGCCCAGGGAATCGCATTCAGCCGCTGCACGGGGATTGGCTTGCCGGTCAGTTCGCAGATGCCGTAGGTGCCGGCCTCGATGCGCCGCAGGGCTTCTTCAATTTCGTAGAGCGCATTTTGATCGGAGGAAAGCATGCTGAGGGCGAAGTCGCGGTCGTAGCTGTCGGTGCCGGCATCGGCCATGTGTTCGCTGTAGGTGGGTTGTTCCTCGTTGGCATCCCGAGTCAATACTCCCTTCTGGCGCAGGAAGAAATCGCGCAACTCGGTCAAGTGCCGGTAGTGGCGCTCCCACTTGGGATTGATCTTGGGCGGGGCAAGTCGCACGTTAACGATGTCTTCGGTGGCGGCTTTGGCGCGGTTGCGGGCCTCGATCCGTGGCGTAGCCTTATGTTTCTTTTTTTCCATCTCTCAACCTTGGTTAATGCGCCCAGATTGCAAATGGGGGACGAACCCCATCGTCAACGTAAAAGCGCGGCATGATTTGTCAACGGGGCATATTGCGATGCACTTTGCCTCTCGCCATGGTTGGAGTTTTCGGCTACCAGCTTGGAGGAATGATTGACCGCCGGGCATTTTATGAGCAGCGCGCCGCGTTCCGGACACGCGAGACTGACCGCCATTACCAAAAATTACTCCGAAAATATTTCACCTTTCTCGTGCCGCCGGGACTGCGCGTGCTGGAGATCGGATGCGGGGTGGGGGACCTGCTCGAAGCCGTCAAACCCGCGCGCGGGGTAGGCATTGACTTCAGTCCGGCGATGATCGAACTGGCCCGCAAACGACATCCGCAACTCGAATTTCAAGTCGCCGATGCCGGGGAATTTTCCGCGTCGGAAAAGTTCGATTACATCATCCTGTCCGATCTTGTGAACGATCTGCCGGATGTGCAGGCGGTGCTGGAACGGCTGCAGACCGTTGCGACGCCCAACACGCGGCTGGTCGTTAATTTTTTCAACAACCTTTGGCGGCCGATTCTTGGCGTCGCGGAAAAATGCGGCGCGAAAGCCCCGGCGCAATTGCAAAACTGGCTTTCATCCCAGGACATGGCGAATTTGCTGCACCTGGCCGGGTGGGAAGTCATCAAGACGGACGCGCGCATTCTTTGGCCAGTCGGAACGCCGCTCGTCGCGCCGCTGTTCAACCGTTGGCTCGCGCCGTTGGCGCGGAATTTTTGCCTGACCGTGGCGATGGTTGCGCGCCCAAAACCCCAGCCTTCCACCCGCCCGCACTATCGCTGCTCGGTGGTCATTCCCGCGCGCAACGAAGCGGGCAACATCGAGGCCGCGGTGCAGCGCACGCCGGAAATGGGGCTGGGCACGGAAATTATTTTTATCGAAGGCCATTCGAAGGACAACACGTGGAAAGAAATTCACCGCGTCGCCGAGAAAAATCCGCAGCGGCAGATCAAAATTCTCAAGCAGCAATCGAAGGGCAAGGGCGGCGCGGTGCGCGAAGCCTTCGCCGCCGCGACGGGCGACATCCTGTTCATTCTCGACGCGGATTTGACGATGCCGCCTGAGGAGCTGCCGAAGTTTTACGAGATTGCGCGGTCAGGCACGGCTGAGTTTGTGAACGGCGTGCGGCTGGTTTATCCGATGGAGGACCAGGCGATGCAGTTTCTCAACATGATCGCGAACAAGGCGTTCAGCCTCACCTTTAGCTGGCTGCTCGGCCAGAACATCAAGGACACGCTCTGCGGCACCAAGGTGCTTTTTCGCGCGGATTACGAGGCCATCGCGCGCAATCGCGCCTACTTCGGCGACTTCGATCCGTTCGGCGATTTCGACCTGATCTTCGGCGCGGCAAAGATGAATTTGCGCATGGTGGACCTGCCGATCCGCTACCGCGCGCGCACCTACGGCGAGACGAACATCCACCGCTGGAGCCATGGCTGGCTGTTGCTGCGCATGGTGCTGTTCGCGGCGCGGCGGATGAAATTTTTGAAATGACGCCGCTCGCGCAACATCAGCTCGAGATACAAAAAAACCTGCGCGCCTGGAATGCCAAGCCGCTGCTCCAAAAAATCTACGCCGGTTTTTACCAGCGCATCCTCGCGCTGATTGACACGCAAATCCCCGGACGCATTGTCGAAATCGGTTCGGGCATTGGCAACTTAAAGACCCATCTGCCGTCGGCTATCACCACCGATCTCTTTCCCAATCCGTGGCTCGACGTTGTCTGCGACGGCTACGAGCTTCCTTTTGCGAACGAGACGCTCTCGCATCTGGTGTTGTTCGATGTGTTTCACCATCTGCGCGCGCCGAATGCATTTCTCCGCGAAGCCCGCCGCGTGTTGACTCCGCGCGGACGGATTATCCTTTTCGAGCCGTATATCAGTTGGAGCAGCTTCCCGGTGTATGGCCTGCTCCACCACGAACCCGTCGCGCGAAAAGCGCCGATCAATTTCGCCACTGAACTCCCGCGCCCACGCGATTACTACGCCGCCCAAGGGAATGCCACGCGACTTTTTTTTCATCGTGAAATTGCCAATTGGCCTGAAAGCCAAGGCTGGGCCATCCTGCACACCCGTGCGTTCAGCAGTTTCAGTTATCTGTTGAGTGGCGGGTATAGCAAACCCGCAATGTATCCGGGAGGCGGGCTAAATATGTTCAGAAGCTGGGATGAACTTCTTTCCAATTGGCCGCGCTTATTTGCCGGACGCTGTCTGGTCGTATTGCAGCGCAACTGAAAAGATTCACTTCATCAACACTTCCGCAATCTGCACGGCATTAAGCGCCGCGCCTTTGAGGAGTTGGTCGCCCGCGACCCAGAAGCAGATGCCGTTGTCGAGCGCGCAATCCTTGCGGATGCGTCCGACCTGGCAATTGTATTTCTCGGCCACGTAAAGAGGCAGGGGATATTCGGCCTTCTCAGGCGCGTCCACAAGGTCAAGGCCGGGGGCTTTGGCGAGAACTTTGCGCGCGGCTTCGACGGTGACAGGTTGCTCGAACTCCGCGCTGACGGCGACGGAATGCGCGCGGTAAACCGGCACACGCACGCAGGTCACGCTGGCGCGGAACGAAGCGTGATGCATGATTTTGCGGCCTTCGTTCTCCATCTTCATTTCTTCCTTGGTGTAACCGGTCGGCAAAAATGAATCCACGTGCGGCAGTACGTTGAAGGCGATCTGGTGCGGATAAACTTCCTTGGTGACCGCCTGGCCGGCGACCACTTGGCCCACCTGCCGCTCCAATTCCTCGATGGCCTTCGCGCCGGTGCCGGACACGGCCTGGTAGCTCGACGCAAAAATGCGCTTCACCGTGAAAGCCTGGTGCAACGGATAAAGCGCCATCAAGGTGATGGCCGTGGTGCAATTCGGGTTCGCGATGATGCCCTTATGAAGTTTCACATCGGCAGCGTTGATCTCGGGCACGACGAGCGGCACCGATTCCTCCATGCGGAACGCGCTGGAATTGTCAATCACCACGCAGCCCGTCTTGGCGGCGATGGGCGCGAATTCCTTCGAGATGCTTCCGCCCGCGCTGAACAACGCGATGTCAACACCCTTGAACGAATCCTTGGTGAGCTCGGTCACGGTGAGTTCCTCACCGCGGAACTTAAGCTGCTTCCCCACGGAACGCGCGGAGGCGAGCAGGGTCAGTTTGCCCGCCGGGAAATTGCGCTTCTCCAGCGTTTTGATCATTTCGATGCCGACGGCGCCCGTCGCGCCGACCACAGCCACATGCGGATTGCGATTCATATAGAGCAGACAATTATAGCCGCCAAAAGCGGAGTGTCAACGCGGCGCGATTGCGCGGGGAAAGTTTCGGGCGAATTGAATCGAGACTCTAACTTCTCCGTGCTTTCCGGAAAAATTAGAGCCTCCTCACATCGTCTCCTACAAGGGCAGATTTTAGACCTTCCAACCGCTGCGCGATTTGCGGTGCACCCAGGCGTTTAATTCCGGGATGTTGGTCACTTTCATGCGCGGGCCGTCCCATTCGACTTTGTGGCCCACACCGACGTGTTGGGCGAGGTTGCCGAGGATGGAGAATTCAGTGAGGCGCGCGCCGTATTCAAAGGGTGCGGCGGTATCCGTCCGGTTTTCAAGGCAGGCGATGACGAAGTCGTTGAAAACGTCCTTGGGCCTGGGCAGGGTCTTTTCCGGCTTGGCGGTCTCATTCATTTTTTCCATAGGCAGGATGTGCATGCGCTCGCCGTAGGTCGCGGTGTAGATGACGCCTTTTTCACCGACATAAAGAGTGCCGCTGCTGTCGAACGATTCGTCGGGATATTGCTTTTGCAATTCGACCAGGAGCGGCGGGAGATTCCGCGCCGCGCCTTTGGCCGCGCGCAAAACGCCGTCCGCCGAAGCAGAGGTGGTTTTGTTGAGTCCCTCGTACCAATAAACCTTCACCGGAGGCATGTCGCCGCGCGCCGGGCAGTCCCAGCGGATGCGAGAACCGGTGGGGTAGCGTTCGTCGCTGCCGCCGCGGCTTTCCTCGACTTCGATGCTCGTGGGGTGATCAAGCTTGAGCGCCCAGAAAACGCCGTCAAGCACATGGCAACCCATGTTGCCGATGGAACCATTGCCAAAATCATACCACCCGTGCCATTCGTGCGGGTGGATGTCGGAGTGGAAATCGCGATACGGCGCGGGACCGATCCATGAATCCCAATGCATGCCCGCGGGCACCGGCAGGACGGGCGGACGCGGACCCACCCCGCCGTTGGCGCGGTCAGTCCAGCTATGTGTTTCGGTCACTTTGCCGATGGCTCCAGCCCATATATATTCGCAGAGGCGTCGGTAGCCTTCTTCGCAATGTCCCTGGTTGCCCATTTGCGTGGCGAGCTTGTTGTGATATTTGGCGGCCATCTCGCGCATGCGGCGCGCGTCGGCGATGTCATGCACCAAAGGTTTTTCGCAATAGACATTTTTGCCGTGTTGCATCGCCATGATCGCGGCGGTGGCGTGATGGTGGTTCGGCGTGGCGATGAACACGCAGTCAATGTTCTTGCCGACCTTGTCGAACATCTGGCGGTAATCGGTGAAGAACTGCGGCTTGTTCGGGTCGAGCTTGTTTTTCTTGAGCCAGCCTTGCACCGCCGCGTGCTTCTTTTCATCGGGATCAACAATGGCGTAGAGATTTTGGGGATTCTTGGCCTTCTCGCCAATGACGGCTTCGAGATGGCTGTTGCCGCGTCCGCCGCAACCGATTTGGACGCAGTTAAGTTTCTCATCCGGCAGACGCCGGCGTGCGGTGGTGGTGGTGGCGCAACCGGGGAGGAAACTGGCGGCGGAAATCGCACCGGCAGCGAGGGCGGCGCGCTTGATGAAGGAACGGCGATCCAGGTTTGTCATAATTATGAAGTCAATTTTTTAGACGTGCGAGAAGGCGGAAAGGTTGCAAAAACTTTTTGCGGAAACGGAGAAAATCGTGCCGACGGTATCCCAAGTGGCGGCGGAGGTTGATTTCATTCAATAAAAATGCAGACACCGGCGTCAAACGTCAATGGTGAAGATGCGGATGCATTTTGGTTTTGAACCCGCGCGGGGAATCCATTAGTCTCATCCCAGCCGAAACAATTTATTATGAAAAACTTGATCAAACCCGGCTTGACGCCGGTTCTCGCGTGCGCCATTGCGCTCCAAATCGTTGCTTTGTCCACGCCCGCGTTTTGCAAAGATGCGCCGGAAAAAGAGGCGCTGGTGTTGAAATTGCCCGATCCGACGTTGAAGGGGACGCCGGAAGACCTGCCCACCGCGCCCAACATCGAACCGCCTTCGCACAAGCCGGCGACTTTCATGGTGCCCAAGGGGGTTACGAATGTCGCGCTCGGCAAGCCGGTCACCAGCAGCACCGCCCCGTTCACCGGCGAACTGACCAAAATTACCGATGGCAAAAAAGAGGCGATTGACGAGGATACCGTGGAATTCAAGAAGGGCCTGCAATGGGTGCAGGTGGATCTGGGCGCGTCTTATGAGATTTACGCCCTCGCCGTCTGGCATGACCATCGTTACGTCCAGGTGATGCACACGGTCATCTTCCAGGTTTCGGACGATCCCGAATTCAAGACCAACGTCACGACCATTTTCAACAATGACGCTGACAATTTTGCCGGTCTTGGCGCGGGGACGGACCGCCAATATTTTGAAACGGAACAGGGCAAGATTATCAATGCCAAGGGCGTGAAGGCCCGTTATATCCGCGGCTACACCAAGGGCAGCAGCCAGGGCGCGCAGAATGCGTGGGAGGAAATCGAGGCCTACGCGCTCCCGGGGAAATAGGCTGGAAAACACGGGCGGTTCTCGATTCATTGACACTCCTCCGGCGGGGAGTTACTCTGTGGTCATGCTGCATACCAGCGTGCCGCTCATCAACCGCCATGACTATCAGGAGATGCCTGAGGGGCCGCCTTATTATCAGGTCATAGAAGGAGACCTCCTCATGTCGCCGTCGCCCAATATTTTTCACCAAGACATCGCCGGCACGATTTACCGGTTGGTCGGCAACTTCCTCGAAAAAACCCCGGTTGGCCGGGTCTTCATCGCCCCGGCGGATGTATTTTTGGGTGACATCAATGTTTACCAGCCGGACGTGCTCTTTGTCTCTAATCAGCGATGCAGCATCATCACCGAGAATGGCATCGAAGGAGCGCCAGATCTGGTGGTGGAAATACTTTCCCCATCCACAGCCCATTTGGACAAAGGCTCCAAGCGAAAAGTTTATGCCCGTTCCGGCGTGCTGGAATTCTGGCTGGTGGATCTTCAGACCCGTACGATACAGGTATATTTGCTTTCAAAAGACGCCGAGACACCCATCGCCACCCACGGCGAAAAAGCCACCTTCGAATCCTCGCTTCTGCCCGGTCTCCGGTTCAAGACGGCCGCAATATTCAAAACCCCTTCGCGCAAATAGCGGGGAAGTTGCATCGTTACAGCGTTAAAAGGTTAAAAGGTTAAAAGGCCGCAACATCGCGCCGATGTAACGTTGTAACCTTTTAACGCTGTAACGATGCAACCCTCTCACCCCCCCTGATACTTCTGCGCAATCGGTATGCGCCGCCCCACGCCAAACGCCTTGCTCGTGACCTTGAGTCCCGGCGCGGCTTGACGCCGCTTGTATTCATTGAAATCAATCAGGCGGATCACGCGTTTCACACTCACCTCGTCGTGGCCCGCCGCCACGATCTCAGACAGCGTTTTACCCCGCACGACATACGCATCCAGGATCGCGTCCAGCACATCATAAGGCGGCAGCGAATCCTGATCTGTCTGGTTCGGACGCAACTCCGCCGACGGCGCCTTCGTGATGGACGACGCCGGAATGATTTCCCGCTCGCGATTGATCCATTTCGCCAGCCGATAAACCATCGTTTTCGGCACGTCGCTGATCACCGCCAGGCCGCCGCACATGTCGCCATACAGCGTGCAATATCCGACCGCCAGTTCGCTCTTGTTGCCGGTCGTCAACAGCAGCGCGCCAAACTTGTTCGACAACGCCATTAAAATCACGCCGCGCAATCGCGCCTGGATATTTTCCTCGGTCGTATCCTCGGGCCGCCCGGCGAAAGCGGATTGCAATTGTTTCTTCGTTGTCTCGAAGGCCGGCTGGATGGGAATCACCTCGTAACGAATATCCAGCCGTTCCGCCAGCACCCGCGCGTCGTCGAGGCTCCCTTGCGATGAAAATTGCGACGGCAACGAAACGCCCCGCACATTCTCCCTGCCCAACGCTTCCACCGCCAGACAAGCCGCTAGCGCCGAATCAATCCCGCCGCTCAGTCCCAGCACCGCCGATTTGAAACCGCATTTGTGCAGGTAATCCCGCAGCCCCAGCACCAGCGCGCGGTAAACGTATTCCTCCTCCGGCCATTCGAGCCGCGACACGCTCTTTCTCGCATCGGTGTCCACCACGACGAAATCCTCGGCGAACATTTCGGCGCGCGCGAGCAATTCCCCCGCCGCATTGAACACCATGCTGCCGCCGTCAAACACCAGTTCATCGTTGCCGCCGATCTGGTTGCAAAACACCACCGGGCATTTCGCCTTGAGCGCCATGCTCCGCAACATGCCGTAACGCGTCGCGTCTTTGCCCAACGACCAGGGCGAAGCCGACACATTGAACAATACTCGCGCACCCGCCGCCGCCAGTTCGACCGGCGGATTATGCTGGTACCGGCGCTCCGGCCAAAAATCTTCGTCGTTCCAGATGTCCTCGCAAATCGTGAGGCCGATCTTCGACCCGTTCAGCGTGACCGGCAGATTCTCCGTGGCCGGCTCAAAATAACGGTCCTCGTCAAAAACATCATACGTGGGCAGCAACGTCTTCGTTCGCGTGGTCACGATTTTTCCATCCTGCAAGAGCGCCACGCAATTGGCGACTTCGCGGCCCGGCCGCTTTTTGTTTTCGCCGACAAAGCCGACGAGCATTCCAGTCTTGCCCGTGGACGCCGCCAGACGGTCCAGCATCGCGAGATTTCCGGCGATGAAACTGCGTTTCAGCAACAAATCGCGCGGCGGATAACCGGTCGTGGTCAATTCCGGAAACACCACCAGTTCCACCCCCGCCTCGGCTCCGCGCCGGTACGCCGCCAGAATTTTGGCTTCGTTCCCGGCCAGGTCGCCGACAGTTGTATTAATTTGTGCGAGCGCGACTTTCATGTTTGCCTGCGGCCAAAGCGGTTGGAGCTTTTTAATTTGCTTTTGCCCCGCCGCCAATTCACATCCAGCGTAAGCCACGCCGCGCCCTTCCGACAACCTAGAAAACGTTGGAACACCGCTTAGCCGCAACCCTGCAATCGGGAATGGGGAGCACACGCCTCCGGCGTGTGGTTTGCGGCGTCCCGCCGCAAACCTCGATTCCGGTATTCCCCAAAC
>JAQGPB010000377.1 GCA_028293265.1 Pedosphaera sp.
CCCAATATTCATTCGACGCTCACGTATAGTCTGGTCGCGCCGTTGACGGGCATGAGCATCAGCCCCAGCGGCGTGTTCACCTGGACTCCCACGCAGGCGCAGGCACCCAGCACCAACCTTGTCACGACCGTCGTCACCAACACGAATCCCTTTGATCTGGTCAGCCCGCACCTGAGTGCGACCAACAGCTTTACGGTGATTGTGTTCGCGCCCACGCTGGCGGCGATCAGCAATTTCACCGTCAATGCGGGCCAGACAGTTTCTTTCACGGCAGTTGGAACGGACAACGACAACACCCGCACGCTGACTTACAGCCTGGGTGGCACTCCTCCGGCAAACGCGAGCATCAATTCGGCGAGTGGCTTGTTCATTTGGCGGACACCGGCGTCAAGCGCCGGCACGGTGACCAACATCCAGGTACGTGTCACGGACAACAGCGCGCCCACGCTCAGCGCCGCGCAAAGTTTTTCTGTGACTGTCAATGCGCTCTCGCCGGTCACACTGCATGCCGTGACCAAGACTAACAGCCAGTTCCAAGTGAGGGTGTCCGGACCGGTTGGCCCGGATTATATTTTGCAGGTCAGCGGCACGGTCACGAACAACAACTGGGTCAATCTGTTGACGAACACGCCGGGCGTCTCGCCCTTCACGTTGACAGATACCAATGTGGGGCCGTTTACCAACCGCTTCTACCGTGTCAAGCTGGCACCATGATGCGGCGGGCTTTTGTGAACGCGAGGTTTGCGAAAAAAATTGCGCGGTTCTTATGACACCAAACGCAAAGTCAGCGGGTAGCGATAGCAATCGCCGTCGGAAGACTTGACCGCGGCGATGATCGCAAAAACCAGTCCGCCAATGCCAATGAGGAACAACAGGGGAATGCCGATCACAATGAAAACCAAAGGTATGCAGCAGATGGCATAGATCAGAAGCGAGATGTGAAAGTTCAGCGCTTCCCGGGCGTTGCACGCGACATATTCCGACTCCTTCTTCATCACCAAATAGACAACGAGCGGCAGTACGAAGCCCACGCCCATAATGGCCGACAAATGGCTGAGGACGCTCCAGATTTTGTCGTTGCCCCTGGGCGGCAAGGGCGCGGCAGGCGGGGCATTGTCAATTGGCGGGGCTATGGGCGGCGGTGTTTCCATAAATTAATTTCCTTTCCTCATTCAATTTCAATGTGAACCAACGCCCGTGAAAGTCAATTCGGATCCGCCGCCCGCGCTCGAAATACTTGCGCCCCGGCTTGCCCGCATTACAGTTGGGGTAGGAAATTAACTGACCATGAACGACACGACATCCAAAACCGCCAGGCTGGAGATTGACGGAAAAACATTCGAACTGCCCATCGTCATCGGCACCGAAGGCGAGAAGGCGGTGGACATCTCCAACCTCCGCGCGCAGACCGGCTACATCACGCTCGACGACGGCTACGGCATCACCGGCTCGTGCGAGAGCGAAGTCACCTTCATTGACGGCGAGCGCGGCATCTTGCGCTACCGCGGCATTCCCATCGAGGAGCTGGCTGAAAAGTCCAACTTCATCGAATCCGCGTGGCTGCTGATTTACGGCACGCTGCCGACGCGCCAGCAGTTGCGGCACTTCTCCCAGCTTCTGACGGAAAATCAGTTTCTCCATGAAGACATGATTTTCCAGTTCTCCGGTTTTCCCAGCGCGGCGCATCCGATGGCGATGCTCTCCGCGATGATCAACGCCGCGAGCTGTTTTGACGACGGCCTGATGCACTGGCAGTTCGGCAAGCGCAATGAATTCGAGGTCTATGCGGCGCGGCTGATTTCGCAGGTGCGCACGCTGGCGGCGTTCGCGCACCGCAAATCGCGCGGGCTGCCGCTCATCTATCCCAAGGCCGAATACAAGTTCACCGCGAACTTTTTGCACATGCTGTTCTCGATGCCGTACGAGGATTACGATTTGAAACCGGAGGTGGTGCATGCGCTCGATCTGATTTTTTTGCTGCACGCCGACCACGAGCAGAACTGCTCGACCTCGACGGTGCGCATGGTGGCTTCGAGCCAGGCGAACCTGTTCGCATCGGCGGCGGCGGGGGTGTGCGCGCTGTGGGGACCGTTGCACGGCGGGGCGAACCAGGCGGTCATCGAGATGCTCAAGGAAATTCACGCGACCGGCGACGACGGCTCCAAATTCATCGCGGCGGCCAAGGACAAAAACAGCGGCAAACGGCTCATGGGTTTCGGGCACCGGGTTTACAAAAATTTTGATCCGCGCGCCAAGCTCATCAAACGCGCCTGCGACGATTTGCTCAAGGTGCTCCATGTAAACGACCCGTTGCTGGACATCGCGAAGAAGCTGGAGGAGACCGCGCTGCATGATCCTTATTTCATCGAGCGGAAGCTGTATGCGAATGTGGATTTTTACAGCGGCATCATCATGCGGGTGATTGGGATTCCGCTGGAGATGTTCCCGGTGATTTTTGCGATCGGGCGGATGCCGGGGTGGATTGCCAATTACAAGGAGATCATGGAGAAGCCGGGCGGGCGCATCTATCGTCCGCGGCAGATTTACCAGGGACGCACGGAAAACCACTTTGTGCCGATGGAGGAAAGGAAGTAGGCAAATGCGGAGTGCGGAATGCGGAGTGTGGAGTTTTGAAAACTGTGGGATTTAGCGTGAAACTCCGGGATTTACCGGGCATTGGCCAAAATCCACTTTTTTCACAGGGAGGCGGGCGAATGCGGGCGGAGACGGTCTTAGGCGTTGGTTGGCCCGTTTTTAAAGGGTGAAATGATTGTTTGGCGGGGAATTATCCGGCCAATCCCTCGTCCAACCCCTGTCAGCCCTATTTCAAAGAGCGCGTTCCTCCCGTCGCTCAACTACTCACGAGGGAGACTCTATCACAGGGGCTGGCGGGAGCAAGTTTTTTCGGTTTGGAAGGGAAGGACTTAACCGCAGATGGACGCAGATTAACGCAGATGGGAAAGGGGTTTTGAGGCGGAAGCTCGGAGGAGCGGAGGGGTTCTACACATATGCCAGCCCTAGCGGGCTTTTCGGACGTCCGTTCGGGGTTTGAAGGCAACGTTTCGCACATCGGGGGAATCCCCCCGATTTCACGCGCACGATTTTTCGGCTTAATGCTCCGCGATCATGGAAGAAGACAAAATTGTGCCAATTCAAGTCTTTCAACAAATCGAACCACCAACTTTGATCATCGACCCGGGAGCAACATGAAAAAATTCAAACCATCGAACGCGCTGTTTCAAACAATTCTGGCCGCCGTGATCCTTGTTGTCACCATCGGCGGGCTGGCGGCCACCCTTTGTCTGGCTGATCCAAAATCCGACGCGCTGCCGCCGAAAACGGACCCCGCGCCTGCGAAAACCAATTCCGTGCCGCAGCTACCCAGCGCGCCGGATACAAAGCAATTCGTGCCCAAAAGGCAATTAAGCGGGGCGGAGCTTTACTCTATGCATTGCAACCGGTGCCACCCCGAGCGTTATCCCACCGAGCGGACCGCCGCGCAATGGAGGACCATCCTGCTCCACATGCGTGTGCGGGCGAACCTGCCGGCGGAACAGGCGCGGACGATTCTCAAATATCTGCAGGACAACAGCGGCCGTTAAGCAGCCGGCAGCGAACCTAACACCATGAAAACCAACATGAAAACAGGCCGCCTGATCCTTGGAGTCGCCGTCGTGGGTTGTGCGATGGCGGCATGGCCGATGGCAGCCCGGGGCCAGGTGAGCGAAGCTGACTTTCAATCCCTGAAGGAAGCGGTGCTCAAGCTCAGCGAGAAAGTTCAGAAGCTTGAACAAACACACGAAACGGACCAGCAAACACATCAGAAAGATGTGGAGCAGCTCCAGCAGCTCCAGCAGCTCCAGCAACGGCTGGGCGAGACACAAAAAACGGTCGCGGACGTGCAGCAAAAGGCGGTGTCGGTAGTGCCGGTTGAAGGCATTCCCCGGACGCCGCTGGATGAGGCCACCGTGAATCACAATTTCTCGATCCTCGGCGACGCGGAAGTTCAATATCAGAAGGCTTCCGGGCAGCATGGCACGTTTTTGTTTGCGGATTTTGCGCCGATTTGTCTCTATCGGGGCGGAGAGAAGGTGTTGTTTGA
>JAQGPB010000381.1 GCA_028293265.1 Pedosphaera sp.
GCCTTGCTGAGTTGCGGGATGATTTTGCGGCGTTCCTTGGAAAGTTCCTGGCCGGTGCGCCAGAGTTCGGCATCAAGTTTTTTCAGTTCCGCGTTGAGACGTGTCAGTTCGGCGTCGCGCTGTTCAAGCTGCTGCAATTTCCGCGCGGCCTCTTCGCCAAAGGCCATCACCTCGGCCAGTGACGCGCCGTATTTCCGCTTCAAAGAGTGAATGAGGTTCAGGCGTTCTTCCAATTCCTGCAGGCGCGCCGGGTCAACATCCACCTTCTCGGTGTAGCGCGAAAGGTCGCCCTGAAGTTCGCGCAGGCCGATGATCACCTGCTCATGGTCCGTCAACAACGTAGACGCGCCGGGGTCAACGCGCTGAAGTTCCTGCAACGTGCGCCCCAGCAACCCGGCATTCGTCAGCAGCGAGGTCTCGCTTTCGCTCAGCAAATCCAAGGCGGTCTGGCTTAATTCGAGCAGCTTGTGCGCGTTGCTGGAGCGTTGATAATCCTGCTGCACCTGCGCTTCCTCGTCGGGTTGCAACCGCGCGGAGGAAATTTCGTGGCTCTGAAAGCGCAGCAGATCAAGTTGCTGCGCGTAAGTCTTTTCATCAATGATGAGCGCGGACTTCTCCGCTTCAATCGCAGCGCGACGGCGCACCAGTTCCGCAAAAGCCTCGCGGCGGGACTGCAGGTCGCCAAAAGCATCCAATATGTCAAGTTGCCGCGAGGCATGCAGCAGGGATTGATGGTCATGCGGCCCGTGCATGTCCACCAGCCATTGGCCGAGCGAGCCCAAAACGCCCAGCGTCGTCGGCGAACCATTGATAAACTGACGGTTCGCGCCGGCGGTGGTGAAGGTGCGTTTGAGGACGAGCTGATTTTCTTCGCAAGGTTCCAGGCCGTTTTCTTCCAGGAACGATTTCAGCGGCGCGCGCAGCCGGGCGGCATCGAAGACCGCCTCGACCGAGCAACTGTCGCTGCCGCTGCGGATAAGCGTGCGGTCAGCCCGCTCGCCAAGCACGAGGTTCAGCGCGCCGATGATGATTGACTTGCCCGCGCCGGTTTCGCCGGTGATGGCGTTGTAGCCCGGCTGCAGCTCCAGGGTCAAATCGGCGACCAGGGCAAGGTTTTTGATGCGCAGTATCGTCAACATGTTAAACTCGTCGCGCTCAATTTGGATGTTATATTAACGTTCGGCAAAATAAAAATTTAGCAATGTCATTTTCGTTCATTTTCCTCGGTTCGGGAACATCCCAGGGTGTCCCGATGATCGGTTCCGATTATCCCCCGGAATTCCTGGCCAACCCCAAGAATCACCGCACCCGCCCGGCCATCTACGTCGCCACCGAACAGGCCAAGATCGCGGTGGATACCACCCCGGATTTCCGCACCCAGATTCTGCGCGAGAATATCCGCTGGCTTGACGCCGTCGTTTTCACCCATTCCCACGCCGATCATGTCATGGGTCTGGACGATTGCCGGCGGTTCTGCGATTTGCGCGGCGGCAAGGGACTGCCCATCTATGCGAACGCGGACACGATGGACAACCTCAAGCGTGTTTTCAATTACGCCTTTCACGACGGTCCCTGGCCCAAGGGCTATTTCATTCCCGAACCGCATCTGGTCGAAGGCCCGTTCCGCATTGGCGACCTTGAAATCACGCCGCTCCCCCTGCCCCATGGCCGCACCACCACGAACGGCTACCTCTTCGTCCAGGCCGGAAAAAAGCGCCTCGCCTATCTAAGCGATTGCAAGGAGGTGCCCGGCGACGTGGCGAAACAGATTGTCGGCGTGGAAGTTGCGGTGCTGGATGCCCTGCGGCGCGCTCCGCACCCGACACACATGTGCCTGGATGAAGCGTTGACCGCGGCGCGGCGCATCGGCGCGGGCCGGACTTATTTCACGCATTTGACGCACGATTACGACCATGATGCCGCCCAGGCGGAACTCCCGCCCGGCGTGGAACTCGCTTACGACGGATTGAAAGTTGACTGTGACCTTGACGTGAGGCACGGTTCCTGACCCCGGAAACGGACGGTTTCTCCGGGCATGGGTTCGCAATGAAGCATTTTCTCATCTTTCTGGGCATCCTGGGTTTAACCGGTGGCGCGCCCGTGTTCGGAGCGGGCCGGGGTGACGAAGTTTTTGTCGTTTATAATTCGCGCGTCCCCGAATCGAGGGGCGTGGCGGAACATTATGCCTCAGTGCGGCAGGTTCCCGCGACGCAGGTGTTGGGGTTGGATCTGCCCGAAGGGGAGGCGATGAACCGGACCGATTTCCGCGAGCGCCTGCAAAAGCCGCTGACCAAGGCGCTGGAAGCCAGGGGACTGTTTCATTTCGATGCCGTCATCGTTCCCGCCACCGCCGACACGCCGCGTCGGGTTGAACGGAAGTTGGTTCAATCCAAAATTCGTTACCTGTGCCTCTGTTACGGCGTTCCCCTTCTGATTTCCAAGGACCTCAATTTGCACGAGGCGGAGGCCGATCGACTTCCCGAGGAGTTGCGCCGCAACCAGGCGGCGGTGGATAACGAACTCGCCTGCCTGCCGGTTCTTGATCGAAACATGTTGCTGGCGGGTCCAAGAATCAATCCGTTTTACGGCTGCACCAACGCGCAACAGCTCAATCCCACCAACGGCATCCTGCTCGTAACGCGGCTGGACGGCCCCACGGCGGAAATTGCGCGCGGTTTGGTGGACAAGGCGCTCGCAGCGGAAACGAACGGATTGTGGGGCCGCGCCTATTTTGATTTGCGCGGATTGACGAACGGGCCGCTTAAGATGGGTGATGATTGGATTCACGGCGCGTCCGAGGTATGCCGCCAGCTCGGGTTTGAGACGGTCGTGGACACCAATGGCGGCACTTTCCCGGCGAGCTTTCCCCTGAGCCAGACAGCATTTTACGCCGGTTGGTACGACGAAAATGTGTCCGGCCCGTTCACCCGTCCCACAGTTGAATTCATGCCCGGCGCGTTCGCCTACCATTTGCATTCATTCAGCGCGGCCACGCTGCGCTCGACCAAACGGCAATGGGCCGGCCCGTTGCTGGACCGTGGGGTGACCGCCACCATGGGGTGCGTGGACGAGCCGTATCTGGGTGGGACGCCGAATATCGGCATATTTTTTGCCCGGTTTATTTATTCCGGTTTCAGCTTCGGCGAGGCGGCTTACGCGGCGCAAAATTATGTCTCGTGGCAGACAACCGTGGTGGGTGATCCGCTCTATCGCCCGTATGCCCGGGGACCGGTCGAATTGGAAGAAGATTTAAAACGACGTCACAACGGACTGGTTGATTGGGCCTATTTGCGCGTTGTGAATTTGAATCTCATCAATGGCGTCCCCTTGGAAAAAGTCACCTCGATGCTCGAAGACCTCGAACCCGCCCGCGAAAGCGCGGTGCTGCAGGAAAAGCTCGGTCAATTGTATTTCGAGCTGGGCAAGCCTTCCTCGTCGGTTCATGCATTGCAACAAGCCTTGAAATTCAGCCCTTCTCACCTGCAGCGGCAGCGCATCATGCTCGCGCTCGCGGAACGTCTGATTCCGTTGGGTCGCGATCAGGATGCTTACGAAGTTTACCAGGAATTTTTGAAACAATTTCCGGATTATCCCGACCAGCTAGCCGTGTACCGGCCGCTGCTGGACCTGGCCCAAAAGCTCGATCACAAAACGGACGCCACGAAATATCTGCGCGAGATCACCCTATTGACCGAGCCGCACGTTCCCGCCGAGAAAGGCCCGCCGCTTAGGCACGGGACGTCGTGAGGGGAGGATCGTTACAAGGGGTCAAAACGTTACAGCGTTACAGCGGCGCACAATCTTGCAACGTTGTAACCCTTTTAACGCTTGTAACGATATATCGGTTTCCCAGCCCCTCACCGCGCCTGCGCCTTCTTGTCAAACGCCGCGTCAAACGCCACTTTGCTCGGCGCGAAATCAACGCGCTTCACAAAAGCCGCCGCTTCGGTCGCGCCATGCTCGCGGTCCATGCCGATGTCTTCCCACTCGACCGACAACGGCCCCTGATAGTTGACGTCGTTCAAGGCGCGGATGATGCGCTCGAAATTCACCGATCCCCGGCCCAAAGACCGGAATTCCCAAGCCCGCCGGGGATCGCCAAACTTCGTGTGCCCACCGAAAATTCCAGCCTCCGTCGGCTTGTCCGACCAATACACATCCTTCATGTGAACGTGATAAATGCGGTCGCCAAATTTGCGGATGAAGCCGACGTAATCCACTCCCTGATAACCCAGGTGCGAAGGATCGAAATTGAAACCAAATTCGGGCCGGTGACCGATGGCATCCAACGCGCGTTCGGCGCTCGCGATGTCAAACGCAATCTCCGTCGGATGCACCTCCAGCGCGAACTTCACCTTGCACCTTTTAAATTCGTCCATGATCGGATTCCAGCGCCGGGCAAAATCGGCAAAGCCGTCCTCAATCTGCGCGTCGCTGACCGGAGGAAAACTATAGAGCAGGCTCCAGATTTTGGAACCGGTGAACCCATTGACAACCTTGACGCCCAGGTTCTTCGCGGCATAAGCGGCCTTGATGACCTCATCGGCAGCACGTTTCTTGATATCTTCGGGCTTGCCGTTCCCCCACACATGCGGCGGGAGAATGGCCTTGTGCCGTTCGTCAATGTTATCGCAAACCGCCTGGCCAACCAGATGCGTGGAAATCGCCCAAGTCTTCAATCCATGCTTGGCCAGGATGGCGTGGCGCTCGTCGCAATACTTTTTGTCCTGCGCCTTGACCACATCGAAGTGATCGCCCCAACAGGCCAGTTCCAAGCCTTCATAGCCGAAGGATTTGGCCTTTTGCGCGACAGTATCCAGGGTGAGATCGGCCCATTGGCCGGTAAATAATGTGACAGGGCGTGCCATAATCTGATTTGTTTCGGTTGTTGCTGCTCGCGGGGGATTTAAGGACAGGGCCGCATCGTTGGCAAGCGGATTGTTAAAATTCTGGCGGGAAGCCTAGCCAATTTGAGATTCGACGATTATTGCATATACTGAATGTGACAACTGTTGAGGTTGCAAACCATCTGGAAAGGAATCGCCATGATCAGAAAACTTTCATCGGGAAGCTATCGGTTGTTCTCCCGCAAGAAGAATCCCGCAACCGGCAAACGTAGAAATCTCGGCACTTTCAAGACTCGCGCCGCCGCCGAAAAACACGAGCGCGCCGTGCAGTTCTTCAAACGCCATTGAAGGCGGCTTGCGCATTCCCGCCGGCTGGGTTAACCATTCGGCGTGAGTGACGATGAATTTTCAGACGCCGCGCTGGTCCTGGTAGGACACGGTTCCACGCTGAACGCCGATTCCAGCGCGCCCACTTACCAGCACGCGGATGAACTGCGCCGGCGCAAAATCTTCACCCAAGTCATCGAATGCTTTTGGAAGTTGGAACCAGGCATCGCGGGCGTCTTGCGCGGGGTATTTGCGCCCCGCGTTTTCATTGTTCCGCTTTTCATCAGCGAAGGTTATTTCACCGAGCAGGTCATTCCCCGCGAACTCGGCCTTTGTCAAAACGACCAACCCGGCTTCCCCCGCGTTCAACAGCGCGGCAGCCAGACGCTCCATTATTGCGGCCCGGTCGGCACGCATGCGAGCATGACGGAAGTCATCCTCGCCCGCGCGCGTGAAGTGACGGCGAAATTCCCTTTTCCACGCGCGCCCAAGCCAGCGGAGACAACTTTGTTCATCGCCGGCCATGGCACCGGCAACAACGAAAACTCGCGCAAAGCCATCGAACGCCAGGTCGAGCTGATCCGCGCCCGCAACCTTTACGCCGAGGTCCAACCCGCGTTCATGGAGGAAGAGCCGCGCATCGGCGATTGCTACCGCATGGCCGCAACCCGGCAAATCGTGATGGTGCCGTTTTTCATCAGCGACGGGTTGCATTCATTTGAGGACATTCCCGTGATGCTCGGTGAAACCGAAAAAGTGGTGAAAGAGCGCCTGAAAAGCGGCCAGCCCACCTGGCGCAATCCGACTGAAAAGCAGGGCAAGCTCCTTTGGTACAGCAAAAGCATTGGCAACGAGCCGCTCATTGCCGATGTAATCCTGGAAAGAGCGAGGGAGATGGGGGAAATACCCAAAGAAATCCAAAGCACAAAAACCCTGTGTTGAACCGGGTGTGCTTTTTCCGGAAAAGCGGCGCGTCCATTGGAACGTGGTAATTTCTTGGGTACTTGGGTGCTTGGGTATTTCTCACCCTTTCCCCTTCCATCTTGCCGCCACTCAATTTATCCTAAGTCATGCACTGGCAGAAAATCACTTTGGTCGGCGTAGGTTTGCTGGGCGGCTCCTTGGGGCTGGCCATCAAGCAGCGTCGTCTCGCGGCCAAGGTGGATGGCTACGTCCGCCGCACCGTCAGCATCGGCGAGTGTGAAAAGCTAGGCATCGTGGACCACGCCACCCGCGACTTGCATCGCGCCGTGGAAAATGCCGACCTCGTCATTCTCTGCACGCCCTTGGGCCAGATGCGCGAAGTGACCGAAAAAATGCTCCCCGCCCTCAAGCCCGGCGCCATCGTCACGGATGTCGGCAGCGTGAAAGGGAGCGTGGTTGAGGAATTGGAACCGCTCGTGAAAAGCGCTGGGGCGATGTTTGTCGGCAGCCACCCCATGGCCGGCGGCGAAAAAACCGGCGCCGCCGCCGCGCGCGCCGATTTGTTTGT
>JAQGPB010000410.1 GCA_028293265.1 Pedosphaera sp.
CCCCGACCTCAAGCGGGCCCAAATTTTGTGCAAGCGCAGCTTGTCAAACGCTCGCGCAACGGCTAATGTCAGACTATGTTGAAAAAGTTTTTTGTTGCCTCCGCCCTTATCGCGTGCGCGGCCCGGGGTGCGTTCGCCGATACCATCCAGCTCAGGGACAAAGCCTCGCTCACGGGCAAGATCCTTGCGGAAAAGCGCGACCAGATCGTTTTGGACATTGGTTACACGGTCATCGTGATTCCGCGCGACCAGGTGGTGAAAATTATTTCCAAAGCCGCCAGTCCCGAGTCGCCGACCCTGGTCGCCTCGCTGTCGCCGATGGTTCCGGCGTCTGGTGCGGCCACGGCCGCTTCGACCGCGGAGTTCAAATCGTTGAATTACTCGACCGCCAACACTCCGCCGCCGCTCAAGGATGTCCGCGAACTCGTCAATCAGCTTGGTGAATCGGTGGTGCAGGTGCGGACGCCAGGAGGGCTTGGGTCGGGATTTATCATCAACGAGGACGGCTATCTCATCACCAATTTTCACGTGATCGAGGGTGAGACGCAAATCTCGGTCGAAGTTTATCACCAAAAGGACGGCCAGTTGGAACGCAAGAGCTACAAGGACGTCAAGATCATCGCGATAAATAAATTTGAGGACATCACGCTGCTCAAGATTGATGACAAGGACGCGCCGAAATTTTCGCGCGTGCTGCTCGGGGATTCGGACGGCCTGGCGGTGGGCGAAAAGGTTTTCGCGATCGGCAGCCCGCTGGGGTTGGAACGTACCGTGACTGAGGGCATCCTGAGCACCAAGACGCGCGAGATGCAGGGCGAGCTTTATCTGCAGACGACGGCGCAGATCAATCCCGGCAACAGCGGCGGGCCGCTGTTCAACATGCGCGGGGAAGTGATCGGCATCACCAACATGAAGATCACCTTCGGCGAAGGCCTTGGTTTTGCGATTCCCATCGGCTATGTGAAATATTTTTTGGATCACCGGGACGCCTTCGCCTATTCCAACGACAACCCGAGCAATCCATACCGTTACCTGACGCCGCCCACGCGGACTGTGCCCACGACGACAACCGCCAAAAAATAAACGGCAGGCGCAACGGCCTCCGGGGCGTGACCGCAACCAATCGCAGCACCGGGGCTGATCCATTGAAGGGCCTGCAATGTCCGACCGTCCAATCGTCCGCAACATGAGAAAACTTTTTGCCCTGCCGTTCGCGCTGCTTTTGCTGGCGTCGCCCCTCCTCGCCGTCACGCCGTCCCCGTCCGACAAACCGGCTGCGGACGTTCCGCCCGCTGTCAAAGCGCCGGCTGAAAATCCGCCGGCGGCGACAAACTATCCCCTTGCGGCGCCCACGCACATGGTTGTGCAGGCGGCGGAAAAATTGCTGCCGGACGACACATTGGTGTTGTTCACCATCCCGGATTTCAACAAGGCGCGGGAGATTTACCAGCATTCGCCGCAAGGCCAGCTTTGGAATGACCCGGCGATGAAGGAATTCAAGGACAAATTTTTCAGCAAGTTCACCGAGGGTTACCTGACGCCGCTGGAGCACAGCCTGGGAGTCCGGTTCGAGGATTACACGAACCTGCCGCAGGGCCAGCTCACTTTTGCGATGGTCCAGAACGGCTGGCAGGCGAAGGAGGGCCAGTCGCCGGGGCTGATTTTACTGCTCGATACGCGCGACAAAGGTGCGCAACTCAAAACCAATCTCGATGATCTCAAAAAGAAATGGGTCAGCGCCGGGAAGACTGTCCGCACGCAAAGGATTCGCGACGTGGATTTTTCCGTGATTGCGCCGACCAAGGCCGATCTTGCCACCGGCCCAAAGAAACCGCCCGCCCCGCTTGGGCCCGGCCTGCCGCCGCCGATGGAATCGCCCGAACCCAAGGACGCTCCCAAAAAGGAGATCTACATCGGCCAGGCTGATTCGCTGCTGATCGTGGGCAACTCGGACAAAGTCATCGAGAAAATCTTGGTGCGCCTGTCCGGCGGCTCGGTCAATGTCCTGGGCGATCTGGCTGATTTCGACGCCAACCGCGCGCTGTTTCACGATGCGCCGCTTTATGGCTGGGTCAATTCGAAGACGCTGGTGGATATTTTCAGCCGCGCCAGCACGACGACCGATGCCGAGGCGGAAGTCAACCCGTTCGCTTTCCAGACGGATAAAATCCTCGCCGGTCTCGGGTTGAACACGCTCAAAGCCGTTTCGTTCAACTGCCGGTTTTCCGACGAAGGTTCGGAGTTCAACGTGGCGCTGTCCGCGCCCGAGGCGAGCCGCGCCGGCCTTTTGAAACTGCTCACCGGTGAGGCCAAGGAAGTCAGCCCGCCTTCGTTTGTGCCCGCCGATGCCGTGAAATTCCAGCGCTGGCGGCTCGACGGCCAGAAATCCTGGGCCACGATTCGCAAGTCAGTGGGTGACATCATCCCCACGGCTTTGGGCGCCTTGGATTTCGTCCTGAATTCGGTCGAAACCGCCGCGAAGGAGAAGGACCCCGCGTTTGACATCAACAAGGCGCTTTTTGGCAACCTGGGCGACGACATCATCACGTATCAAAAAAATCCGCGGGGTGCCGCGCCGGAGGAACTGAATTCGCCGCCCTCGATTTTTTTGATGAGTTCGCCGAACCCGGAGCAGCTTGCCAACGCGTTGAAGAATGTTTTTGCGCTTTACGCGCAGCAGGCGGGCGCGCCGACGGAGCGGGAATTGCTCGGCCACAAAATTTATTCCATCGCGCTGCCGTCCGCGCCCGCCACGCCCAATGCACCGCCAGCGCCGGCCCGCAGCCTTAGTTATACTTGCAGCGGCGGCTACATGGCCATCAGCACGGACCCCGCCATGCTGGAGGAATATCTTCGCAGCACCGAAAGTCAGGCCAAAACTCTGCGCGAAGCCCCGGGCCTGACGGACGCGATGCAAAAAGTCGGCGGCACGGGTACGAGCCTGTTCGGTTACTCGAATGAAAGCGAGGGCATGCGGGTGAATTTTGAGACGATGAAAAAGGACCCCGCCAGCGCCGATCCGTTGAACGGGTTCGCGCCCATCATCCTGGCCATGGGCTTCGGCGATTTGAACAGCAAGGATTGGTTTGATGTTTCGCTGCTGCCGCCGTTTGAAAAGGTCTCGAAATATTTTTACTTCACCGTCTATGGCGGCAGTTCCACCGCGGACAGCATCAACTTCAAGGCTTTTGCGCCAACTCCGCCGCAGTTGAAAAAGTAATGCGTTGATGTGGCCTTTGTAGGAGGCGACGTCAGGAGACTCTGACAAAAGAAGCCATGGCCTCCTCACGTCGGCTCCTACAAAGATAGGTTTGCCAACTACTGCTGGGGATAAACCAGTATCCGGTCATGCACCAGCACGACGAGGTCATTCTTGCCGTCACCGGTCACGTCGGTCACGAGCGCTTCGCGCGGTTCGGGCAGATCGCTGCGGCGGCTGCGGAA
>JAQGPB010000412.1 GCA_028293265.1 Pedosphaera sp.
CGAGAGGGCCTACCCTGGGTACAAAAACCTATCTGCCCATCACTTTCGAGCGGAGCGAGGCGAGCCATGCGAGCATCTCCGGTTCAGCCCAATGCACGCGCAAAGTTCGCGGCGCACATTACTTTTAATTTCCACAAATATTTTTCTGCGTATCAATAAAGAACTGCGGCATCCCCAAACCTCCCCACAAAATCTTCTTTCCTATTCACGCTGATTCGCGATTATTCGCGCAGCAAATTTTAGGAAAAACTATGAAAATTGTTCTCGCATATTCGGGCGGACTGGACACCTCGGTGCTGCTCTCGTGGATCAAGGAAAAATACCAGGCCGAGATGATCGCGTTCTGCGCTGACATCGGGCAGGAGGAAGAACTCCATGGCCTCGAAAAAAAGGCCATGAAAACCGGCGCGTCCAAAATCTACATTGACAACCTCCAGGAAGAATTCGCGCGCGACTTCATCTACCCCATGATCCGCGCCGGCGCGATTTACGAGGGCCAATATTTTCTCGGCACCAGCATCGCCCGCCCCCTCATCGCCAAGCGCATGGTCGAAATCGCGAAAAAGGAAAAGGCCGACGCCATCGCCCACGGCGCGACAGGCAAGGGCAACGACCAGGTCCGTTTTGAACTCACCGCCGCCGCGCTCGCACCGGATTTGCAGGTCATCGCCCCATGGCGCGACGAGCGGTATCGCAACGAATTTCCCGGCCGCCAGGAGATGATTGATTATTGCGCCGCGCACAAGATTCCCGTGCAGGCCAGCGCCAAGAAGCCGTATTCGATGGACCGCAACCTCCTGCACATTTCCTACGAGGCCGGCATCCTCGAAGACCCGTGGTATGACTCCTACGATTTGAAAAATCGCGCCTACTTCAACACGCTCTCCGTGTTCCCCGAAGACGCGCCCGACAAGCCCGAATTCGTCGAACTCGAATTTGCCCAGGGCGATTGCATCGCCGTGAATGGAAAAAAGCTGAACCCGCTCGGCGTGATGAAAGCCTTGAACAAGCTCGGCGGCAAACACGGCGTCGGCCGCGTGGACATGGTGGAGAACCGCTTCGTCGGCATGAAATCGCGCGGCGTCTATGAGACACCCGGCGGCGCGATCCTGCATTTCGCCCATCGCCAGATGGAATCCCTCACCATGGACCGCGAAGTCATGCACCAGCGCGATGCCCTCATTCCTAAATACGCCGAACTCGTTTATAACGGCTTCTGGTACGCGCCCGAACGCCATGCCCTCCAGGCCTACGTCGAGGAATCGCAGAAAAACGTCACCGGCACCGTCCGCGTCAAACTCTACAAGGGCAACATCATGGTCACCGGCCGCAAATCCCCCGTCAGCCTCTACAACCCCCACATCGCCACCATGGAAGCCGACCCGACCAAAGCCTACAACCAGGACGACGCCACCGGCTTCATCCGCCTGAACGGCCTCCGCCTGAAAGTCGCAGCCAAGGTGCATGGGAAAAAGTGAGGCTTTTCATGCGCCCGCGGTTCGCGTAGATTATCAGCATGACATGGCAGGAAAAAGTTTCACATTGGCGAAAATTGAAGCCAGCCGAGCGTAGGGCTCGCCGTTGGGCGGATGTGCCGCGCCAGGTGGCTGCCAGCATGGCGTTTGAAGGCGAGCCAGTGGACTTTGAATGGCTGAAGACTCTACACAACCGCCGCACGCCACGCGCTTCGTAGAAACGACGCGCGGTGTTCTTTCCTACTCGCAACTTGCGCCGCTTCTGGCCGAGCGTGTTTTGCGTGTCCAGGAAGATATTGAAGACGGGGTCTTTGCCAGCCGCTCCTTGGATGAATCGCTCTTGCTGGATTTTCACAAGGGCATTTGTGGCGATCTGACGCCAGACTGGGCGGGACGATTTCGCGTCAGCGAAGTCAAAGTCGGTCAACATTCACCGCCCCTTTCACATCAAGTGCCCATGCTCATTCGAGATTATTTCGCCGACTTGAATGCCAGGCTGGCAACAACATCGGCGAAAGATGAAAGTTTGCTTCCAGAATCTTTGGCGTTTGCGGAGGGCCGATTGCTGTTCATTCATCCATTTGCAGATTTCAATGGCCGTGCGACGCGTCTTCTTTTGACAGAAGTGCTGCGGCGGAGTGATCTGCCGCCGGTTGAACTTGCGCCGACGAATGACACTGCGCGGCAATGCTATCTCAGCGCCTTACAGGCGGGTGATCGCTTGAACTGGACCCCGCTGGCAAAATTGTGGCAGGAACGGCTGGAAAATACATGAATCTGCTGGTCCCCACCATCAAATCCGATCAGAAAGTGTATTTCATAAAATCAAAAACCAACTGACCATGAAAACCATCCCAATAATCTGCATTTGCGCGGCGCTGGCCTTCCCGCTTCACGCGCAGGACACCCCCAAACCAGCCACCCCCATCCGCGCCAGCGTCGGCGATGTGACCGACAACCGCACCACCGGCGCGTTTAATTCCGAATGCAAGATCGAGGTCAAGTTCACCGGTGACGCCGCCGCCGATGCCGCCGCCGTCCGTGAAGTGCGCGTGACCAAGGCCGTGGACGAACTGGGCCGCGATCTGGTTCCCAAGGAAAAGGAGAATTCCTTCAGTTCATCCAGTTTCGGCAGCCACAGCGGCGCGCTGAAAGGCGAAATAAAACTGCGCAACCCTTCACGCAACGCCACCGTCATCAAGCTCATCGAGGGCGAGGTCGAACTCTTCAATCCCACCCCGGCCAATGGCGGCCTGCTCGTCATCAAGGACATCCTGAAACATCCCGCCGAGCCGGTTCAAAATCCCACGCTCAAAAAATACGGCATCGAACTGATCTATCTCACCAAGGAAAGTTACGACGCGAA
>JAQGPB010000423.1 GCA_028293265.1 Pedosphaera sp.
TGGCATCCCTCCAGGATGCAAAGCCCGCTCCGGCCGGGCACCGGGGGTGTCGGCGGACCTCAACCCCCGGCTAATTTCTGGCAACCTTTCAGGTTGCGCTCCCCCCGGCAGCCTGGTTTGCAAAGCAACGGTTCAGCCGTAAAAAAGAAGCCAAGGACCCCTTTTCAAGCTGCTGCTGCCTGATTTTCAGCCCCTTATAAGCTGACGCGCTTGTCCAACTGGAGCTTGATGTTTGGTGCTTCTCTGGAGCTTGGTGCTTGGAGCTTTCCAAAGCTTTCCAAAGCTTTCCAAAGCTTGCGCCAAACCCGATCCAAGGCTAGATGGTAGCGGCAACATGAGCACCATCGTAAAAATTTGCGGCATCACCAACCCCGCCGACGCCCTCGCGGCCGCCGAGGCCGGCGCGGATGCATTGGGTCTCATGTTTTACGAAGCCAGCCCGCGCAACATCTCCTTGAAAGCCGCAACCGAAATCGCCCGCCATCTCCCGCCGTTCATCATCAAGGTCGGCGTCTTCGTCAATGCGACCGAAGAAACCGTCTCCCGCGCCATCAGCGAGTGCGGCCTGAACATCGCGCAATTTCACGGCGACGAATCCCCCGAGTTCTGCCGGCTCTTTCCCGTCATGACCATCAAGGCCTTTCGCATCCGCGACGCCGACTCATTGAAAGCACTCCCAGATTACCCGACCGACGCCTGGCTCCTCGACGCCTTCGTCTCCGACAAACTCGGCGGCACCGGCGCAAAATTCAACTGGGACCTCGCCATCGAGGCGAAAAAATTAGGCCGCCCGATTTTTCTCGCCGGCGGCCTCACCCCCGAAAACGTCGCCGACGCCATTCGCCAGGTGCAGCCCTACGCCGTGGACGTCTCCAGCGGCGTCGAATCCGCCCCCGGAAAAAAAGACCACGCCAAAGTCCGCGCCTTCATAAAAGCTGCAAAAGCGATCAACTGACTGGTCGTTGGCCCCCGCTCGAGCCTCCGCTGGCTTCGGAGTGCGGCCGTCCCGGCCGCAGCAAGGTTCGGAAGCCGGGCGGCTCCGGCTTAGTCGGGCGCGTCCGTTGTTCATTGGGAATTGGTGCTTGGGATTTCTTTGGGTATTTGGGTATTTCGTCATTGGACATTTTCGGCAAAACCGCTCGCCGTTCCGCCCTCGCGCTGCTATATTCCCCGCCATGAGCGCTATCGCCAGTTCCACGGTCCCTGACATCCACGGACACTTCGGCCCCTACGGTGGCCGCTACGTGCCCGAGACCTTGATGCATCCCCTGCAGGAGTTGGAGGAAGAATATTTCCGCTCGCAGCACGACCCCGAATTCCAGCGCGAACTGCAATACTACCTCCGCGAATTCTGCGGCCGCCCCACGCCGCTCTATTTCGCCGAGCGCCTCACCCGCGACCTCGGCGGCGCGAAAATTTATCTGAAACGCGAAGACCTCCTCCACACCGGCGCGCACAAGATCAACAACGCCATGGGCCAGATCCTCCTCTCCAAACGCATGGGCAAAACCCGCATCATCGCCGAAACCGGTGCCGGCCAGCACGGTGTCGCCACCGCCACCGTCAGCGCCATGTTCGGGTTGAAATGCGTCATCTACATGGGCGAAGTGGATTGCCAGCGGCAGGCGTTGAACGTCTATCGCATGAAAATGCTCGGCGCGGAAGTCATCTCCGTGAAAGCCGGCCAAAAAACTTTGAAGGAAGCCTTCAACGAAGCCATGCGCGACTGGGTCACCAACGTCCGTTCCACCCACTACATTCTCGGCACCGCTTACGGCGCGCATCCTTATCCCGTGATGGTCCGCAATTTCCAGCGCGTCATCGGCGACGAAGCCCGCCGCCAGATCCTCGAACAGGAAGAACGCCTGCCCGACCTGCTCATCGCCTGCGTCGGCGGCGGCTCCAACGCCATCGGCCTCTTCTATCCCTTCCTCGAAGACACCGCCGTCAAGATGATCGGCGTCGAAGCCGGCGGCCTCGGCATCCAGCCCGAGAAGCACGCCGCGCGCTTCCAAGGCGGTTCGCTCGGCGTCTTGCAAGGCACCCGCTCCTATATTTTGCAGGATGAAAACGGCCAGATCCAGCTCACCCATAGCGTTTCGGCCGGCCTCGATTACGCCGCCGTCGGCCCCGAACACGCCTGGTTGCGCGACGAAAAGCGCGTCGCCTACACCTACGCCACCGACGACCAGGCCCTCGCAGCCTTCCAAAAACTCGCGCGCCTCGAAGGCATCATCCCCGCCCTCGAATCCGCCCACGCCATCGCCGAAGTCATCCAGCGCGCCCCCCAGATGAGCCATGACAAATTAATCATCGTCAACCTCTCCGGCCGCGGCGACAAGGACGTCGCCCAAGCCGCGGACAAACTTGGATTGAAAATGCCGGAGTGATTGGGTAATTTACCCCTATGTTAGTTGAGAAAAATCACCGCTTTAATGTCAGGGAATACCACCGGATGGCTGAAACCGGCGTTCTTCCAGCGGACGCACGGGTCGAATTGCTTGACGGACAAATCATTGATATGTCACCCATTGGCCCGTTCCACGGCGGCGTGGTTGCCCGGTTGATCCGCCTGTTCACCAAACTCTCCCGAGATCGTTGGTTGGTTTGGCCGCAGAACTCGGTGCGTCTGGATGAACATTCCGAGCCCCAGCCCGACGTTTCACTGCTCAAACCGATTGCCGACGAATATACCAATCGCCACCCTGGCCCCAAGGATGTTTATTTGCTCGTTGAAGTGTCTGATACAACAATCAGCTTGGATCAGGAAGAAAAACTTCCCGCGTATGGCCGTGCGGGCGTCATTGAAGTGTGGATTGTAAACCTCAACGAAGCGACGATTGAAGTTTATCGCGAACCTCACTTCACCGGCTACGGCTCAAAAACCATTCTCCGCGCCGGCGACAAAGCCGTCCCGCAGGCTTTCCCGGACGCAGCAGTAGACGTGGCCGAATTGCTGAAACGGTGAATCTCTCCGGCCGCGGCGACAAAGCCGTCGCCCGGGCCGCGGACAAACTTGGATTGAAAATGCCGGAGTGAATTGATAAATTAAAAATATGCTCGTCGAGAAAGCGCCAACTGAAACAGAGCAAAATCATCGCTTCAGTGTCGAAGAATATCACCGGATGGCGGAAATCGGGATTATTGGGCCGCGGGCCCGGGTGGAATTGCTCGATGGACAAATCAAAGACATGTCGCCCATAGGCCCGTTTCACAGCAGCGTGGTCAGCGACTTAATCTCCGCCTTCAGCGAGGCCGCCAAGGGACGATGGCGTGTTTTGTCGCAAGGCCCGGTTCTGCTCGATAAAAACTCCGAACCCCAGCCCGATTTGGTATTGCTCAAACCCGCCGCGCATCGTTATCGGCACAGCCACCCTTTCCCCGAAAATGTTTATTTGCTCATTGAAGTTTCCGACTCCACCTTGACGATTGATCGCAAGGAAAAGCTGCCTGCTTATGCCCGCGCCGGCATTCCTGAAGTCTGGATTGTAAATCTCAACGAAGCCGCGATTGAAGTGTATCGTGAACCCCGCTTCACCGGCTACGGCTCAAAAACCATTCTCCGCGCCGGCGACAAAGCCGCGCCCCAAGCCTTCCCCGACGCGGCAGTGGATGTGGCTGAATTGCTGAAACGGTGAATCGCTCTGGTTACGGCCACGAGGATATGGCTCAGGTGTGGGAGAGGTTGACGTTGGAAATGCGGAATAGGTATGGCCAACGAGATTCAGAGAAAAATCGTGGAGATTGAAAGTATCAAAACAGAACGCGGCCAGCGGCAGATCGCATACTCTGCGGCATATTCAGGGCTGTTATTTGGACTCCTTGCCATAGGAGCTGGAGTCTTCGGCGTCGTCTTGCAAGGGAATCTGATGGACGATCCCGCGCAGTATCTTTCAATCGCTGATTCGTTGCTTCCTTCCGAGCTAATCTTGGAGATTTGCCTTCCGGCTATGGTTACAGCGGCGGGTTGTTTGGCGATTGCTTGGGTCATTCTCGCCAGCAAGCTTACTGAGAATAGATCCGGCAACTGGAAAAATTCTGTTTTTGTGATCTTCGCAATCATTTGCATCACTGCTTTTTTTATTCCTGGAAAACTCATGGGCGACAAAATTTGGGCCAAAGCAAGAAAGGCGGAGTTAGGCTATTTTGAGAAGTTGCGAGAAGGGTCTCCAACTCCTTCGCGTAATAAATCACCAAACGTTCATTGAGAGAATTAGTCGCATGCGGATTGGCTGAGCACACGATAATTCATTGGCGGCTGCCGTCATCAGGCAAACCCAGCCGCTGATCCAATTCTTCCGACGTCGCAAAACTTGAGGCTGGCCGTTCAATTTTATCCGCCAGCTTTGCCCGGTAAGCGTCGTCCCGCGAATCTTGATGCGACACCAGAAACGCGGTCATCAGCCTTTGTTTGTTGGCATCCAACGCGGCCAGTTCTTGTTTCAACACTTCAATGCTCACAGTTTTAGTCTATCTTCGGAATTGTGGAAATCAAACCCTGTAAATCCGCACCATAGAATGGGTGTGTCACCAATGTAGCGCATACTTCCCAGTGTGCGGGTTCTGGCGGCTTTCCAGCCGCCAGAAGCAGATACGATGCACATGGTTGCGCCTGAACCATCCATCCTGGGTGAAGTTTATTTGACCCCCGAACCAACTGTGCTATGGTTGCCACGTCGGAGGCAGTTTGATCTTTGACAACTGGCCGGAGAACCGGTTGCAGATGGGTGTATGAGGGCGTCCGAAGCTCGAAAACGAGCAGCAAACCGGACCAAACCATCATTCCACCCTTTAAAAACAGGCCAACCAACGCCTAAGCCCGCCTCCGCCTGCATTCGCCCGCCTCTGCCTGCAAAATGTGCCAAACCGCGCCGCCCGGCCATCCCGCCCTCAACCATCAACTCTCAACCCTCAACCATTTCCGCGCGGAGTTTCTCGCTAAATCTCGCCAAATCCCGCACCTAAAAAAGATTCGCCTGTCGCGCCCGCATCGCCCATAGTCTTCCGACAATGAAATCAATGACGGGTTACGGGCGCGGCGAATGCGCCCAGAACGGCTTTAAAGTCACGGTCGAACTCAGCTCGGTCAACCGCAAGCAGAGTGAAATCTCCGTCGTGCTCCCCCGTGAACTCGAGGTCCTCGAAGCCCAGATCCGCGACGTCATCAACCGTTCCATCGCCCGCGGCCGCCTCACCGCCCGCGTTACCCTGCACGCCGCTGATGGCAAGCTCTCCAGCAAGGTCCGCCTCAACGTCCCGCTCGCCAAAGCCTACGTCCGCGAGTTGAACCACCTCGCCAAAGACCTCAAGCTCACCGGCCCCATCACCCTTGATCTCATTGCCCGCGTCCCCGGCGTCCTCCAGACCGACGAAGAAATAGCCGACGCCGAAGATTTCTGGCCCGCCGTCGAAACCGCCCTCCACCAGGCCCTCGCCACCCTTTTGAAAATGCGCGAGCGCGAAGGCGACCATCTCGCCAAGGACCTCGTCCGCCGCATCAGCATCATGCGCAAAGCCGCCACCCACATCCAAAAACGCGCCCCCGAAGTCCAGAAACGCTACCGCGAACAGCTCCTCCAGCGCATCAAAAGCGCCGGCGTCGAAGCCCCCGGCATGGACGACGAACGCCTCCTCAAGGAAGTCGTTTACTTCGCCGACCGTTCCGACATCTCCGAGGAACTGACCCGCCTCCAAAGTCATTTCGTCCAGTTCGATGATTGCCTCAGTTCCAAGGAACCAGTCGGCCGCACCCTTGATTTTCTGGCCCAGGAAATGAACCGCGAGATCAACACCGTCGGCTCCAAAGCCAACGACAGCCTCATCTCCCACGCCGTCGTCACCCTCAAGGCTGAGCTCGAAAAATTCCGCGAACAGGCCCAGAACGTCGAGTAACATATTCCATCAATGAAATCGGTGACGCACTATTTCTCCACGCGGCGGCAAATGGTTCTCCCTCTCC
>JAQGPB010000428.1 GCA_028293265.1 Pedosphaera sp.
CCGTGATTAGACGCGGCCTGCGCGGCAGGAAACTTGGGTTTGTCCTGGCGGGTTTCGCAACGCTCGGTTGCTACGGATTGCTGGTCAATTCAATCAAATGGGATTTTTCGAAGCTGCTCGGTGTTTACGTCGGTTTTTTCGCGCTCGTCAGCGTTTTGTTCGGGCGCATTGTTTTTCAGGAGGCAATTCCAGCTTCCACCTGGCTCGGGCTGTTGTTGATTATGGCAGGCTGCCTCGTCATTCAATTCGGCAGACGCTAGGAATAATATGGGCACGAAAGCAAATTTTCCGCTCGATGAAGTGGCGAGCTGCCTCAATGTACCGGATCATCATGACGTGGTGGAACCGACCTTCGCGCCGGAGTTGCGGGCCGGCCAGGTGCTGGATTCCAGGTTTTTGATCTGCGAGCCGGTCAGCCGCAGCGGAATGGCCACCATTTACCAGGCGCAGGACCGGTTGAATGCAGACCAACTGGTCGCGATCAAGCTGCCGCATTTGAGATACGAAGCCGACCCCAATTTCTTTTCACGCTTCAAGCGCGAGGAGGAAATTGGCCGGAAATTGGACCATCCTTTCCTTCTCAAGTTCATCCCGGTCGAAAAGAAAAGCCGGCCCTACCTCGTCACCGAGTATCTGCGCGGCTGCACGCTGGCGCACCTGCTGGATGCCATGCGGCCGCTGCCCGAGAAGGACGCGCTCAGGATTGCCAGTCTGCTCTGCGATGCCTTGCAGCACATGCATGAGCGCGGCGTCATCCACCGGGATCTGAAGCCGGGCAACATCATGATTTGCCGCGACCGCACCCTGCGGCTCATGGATTTCGGCATCGCTTCATCGGTTGATTCCAAGAAGATCACGCTGCAAGGCGTCTCGTCCACCATGGGCACGCCCGAGTACATGTCACCCGAACAGGTCAAAAACGAGCGGAGTGACGAACGCTCCGACATCTATTGTCTCGGCGCGGTTTTGTATGAAATGCTCACCGGCGTGGTTCCCTTCCAGAACGACAACTGCTGGGTCTCCATGAACAACCGCGTAACGGGCGATCCGGTTGCGCCGAGAAAGCTCAATCCCGCCCTCTCACCGCAGGCCGAGGAAATCATCCTGCACGCCATGCAACGCGATCCCGCCCAGCGTTACCAGACCGCCGCCGCGATGAAGGCGGAATTGGATGTCCCGCAGGAAATTCAAGTCACCGGCTACTGCGACCGCCTGCAGGCGCCGCGCTGGCGGTTGAGCATGACCGGAACCCCCGTGATCGCCGGCACGCTCCTGGCCCTGGGCTTCATCCTTTTGCAGGTCGGAGCTTTTCTGCTGCTGCGCCATTTTATGAAGCGGTGAAGCTGTCCGGCCTGCGACCATGGAAACCGGCAGTTTTTTTGTATCTCGCTAATTTCAATCCCGCTGGTGTAAGATATGGCTTGTGCAAATTCAGACACATCAGAACGCCGGCTATCTGCCAGGCATCTCTCCAAAGGGCGAAACCGGGCATGGAAAGTCAGGGTTGCCGCCTCGCGGCCATGTCATTGGAGGCAGGGTGAATCGGTTGCTGGGAAAATTGTTTCCGCAATATGTCCTCGCCTTTGCGGTTTTTGCATTGGTCGCATTGCTCGATTTCCGCCTGCCCGAATTGATCGGTTACGAAGCAATCGCCCTGGTCAATCTGCTCGCCATCGTCGTCCTTGCGCTTTTTGTCAGCCGCGGTCCAATTCTTTTTGGGACCATCCTCACCGGGCTGGCTTGGAACTTTCTCTGCGCTCCGCCCCGGTATTCATTTCACATATCGAGTTTTTACGACAAAATGATGTTTGTGACCTACCTCGTGGTCGCCATGACCATCGGCCAGTTGACGACCCGCCTGCGCGCGCTGCGCGAGGACGAAATGAAAACAAAATTGCTCGCCGAATCCGAGCGGTTAAGCCGCACCCTGCTGAATTCCGTTTCCCATGAACTGCGCACGCCGCTTTCCACCATTACAAGTGCCGCCAGCGAGATGAACGCGCGTGGCGCGCTCACTCCCATCCAAAAAGAGCTCCTGTCCGAGATCGAGACCGCCAGCGCCCGGCTGAACCGCGTGGTCCAAAGCCTGCTTAACGCCGCCCGCATTCAATCGGGGCAGCTTCGGCCAAAACTTGACTGGTGCGACATTTCTGAACTGGTCTCATCCGTTTTACATGAAGTCGCCAGCGTCACCGGCGGGCGCCTGCCGGAAGTAAAAATCACCCCTGGAATGCCGCTGGTAAAAATGGATTTTGTGCTGATGCAACAGGCATTGATGAATCTCCTCGTCAACGCCGCGATCCATACGCCGCCGGCAACCCCCGTGGTTATCAGTGCCTGGGTCCATGAAGGGCAATTATTCATCGAGGTCGCGGACCATGGGGCCGGTTTGCCCGCTGACCAGTTGGACCGCATTTTCAACTTGTTTCATCGCGCGCCAGCCGCCAAACCGGGCGGCACGGGCTTGGGCTTGTCCATTGTGAAGGGATTTGTCGAAGCCCAGGGCGGAACTGTCATGGCGGCCAATCGTCCCGGCGGTGGCGCGGTATTCACCATTTGCATGCCTGCCGCCGACATGGCAAATTTGCCGGAAGAAATTTTGTGAATCCTACTTCTGTGCCGGCAGATTATTCCGCGCTCGTCATTGACGACGAGCCGCAAATCCAGCGTTTGCTGACCCTCTCGCTCGAGGCAAATGGCTATCGCGTCGCCGCCGCCGGAACCGGGCAGGAGGGCCTCAACATCGCCGCTCAACACCGTCACGACATCATCATCCTCGATCTGGGCCTGCCGGATGTGAAAGGAATCTCGGTGCTGAAACAACTGAGAGAATGGACGCAGACCCCGATAGTTGTGCTCACCGTTCAGGATGAGGAGGCGGACAAAATCGAAGCGCTCGACAGCGGTGCGGATGATTATGTGACGAAACCTTTCAATTCCGGTGAGTTGCAGGCGCGTTTGCGGGCCGCCATCCGCCGTGCGGACAAGGTCAAACGTGAAGAACCGACTTTTCGTTTGAACGGACTGGTGGTGGACCTCGCCGCCCGGCAGGTCACGCGCGACGAACAACTGGTAAAATTGACCGTCACGGAATATGCGTTGTTGCGCTTGTTTATCCGGCATGCCGGCAAGGTGCTGACGCATCGGTATATTCTGCGCGAGATCTGGGGACGGGAACATGAGGAACATACGCAATACCTCCGCGTTTATATGACCCGGCTGCGCGAGAAATTGGAATCCGGTCCGCCGGGGGCGGCAATGTTCGTCACTGAACCTGGTGTCGGATACCGTTTTAAAGCCTGAGGCCGCTCCGTTGAAATTGTATCCTCGTCAACGCTTCCGAAAGTACAAAACCAGAACCAGGAACACGACAATCTGCAGCAGCACAAATCCGATGATCAACGGTGCCATGCGAAAACGCGATTTCCAGATCTGCGGCGAACGCAGCCGGGTGCAGCGCTCCGTCATTTCCACGCAATCGTAATCATCCAGTTCCTTCTTCATTTCTGCCGCCGTCTGGTACCGGCGTTTTGGCTCTCGTTCCATCGCGTGCAAAATGATTTCCTCCAGCACTGGTGTCAATTTGGGGTTCACCTTGCGCGGCGCCACCGGATCGCCGGTGACGCGGGCGTTCATGATGACGTAGGGACTGTCGCCGCCAAACGGTGTTTCGCCCGTGGCGATTTCATAAAGCATGGCGCCGGTGCTGTAAATGTCCGTCCGCTCGTCGCCCCGGCTGCCCTTGACCTGCTCCGGGGCCATGTAATCCGGCGTCCCCATCGTGGGCGTGAAACCCACAAACGTGAGCCGCCGCGAGTTCTCCGAGCGCGCAATGCCGAAATCCATGATGCGAATGCTGCCGTCGTTGCAAAGCATCACGTTCTGCGGTTTCAAATCGCGATGCACCACGCCGTTTTTATGCAGGTAAACCAGGGCCTCGCAGATGCGGCTGGCGATTTTGACCGCGTCCGGTTCCGGCAATGGCCGCACTTGTTTCATCAGTTCGCTCAAAGTCTGGCCCTCCAGATATTCCATCACGATATAAGGCCGG
>JAQGPB010000485.1 GCA_028293265.1 Pedosphaera sp.
CACTTTGACCTATCTGAACGTGCCGGCGACGATCAACAGCGGCCTGCTTTCCCAGTACGGTAATTTTGAAGGCAATTACGCCGTATTCAAGGGACTGACGAACGATTCGTTCCTGGTGGAGTCGGCAGAATTCAACTCGCGCTCGCCCATCAATGCCATCCAGATTGTTCCGCGCGCGACGGCTTTGCCGGCGGATATTGATCCGCTCTTTCCGGCCACGGTTTATGCCGGGGGCCGCGCGGTGTTTCGCGCATCGGTGGCGGGACAGGCGCCGTTCACCTATCAATGGCAGAAGAATGGCACCAATCTCACTGATGTGGGCAACATTTCCGGTTCGTTGACGGCCATCTTGGTGGTCAGCAACGTGAGCTTGGCAGATGCGGCTCCGTACAATGTCATCGTGTCCAACGCCGTGGGCGCGATCAGCAGCAGTGTGGCAACGCTCACGGTGACAACGCCGACTCCCGGCAGCTATGCAGAAAAGGTTTTTACCAATGGAGCGGTCGCATACTGGCGCTTGAATGAGCAGGGTGATCCCTCAACAAATTACACAGCGGCCCTGGACTATGTGGGCGGCTTTACCGGCAGCTATCAATTTAGGGCCCAAAACGGGTTCAATGGAATTGTCGGCCCGCAGCCCGGCGCCGGTTATCCTGGATTTGAGAACGGGAACACGGCGATGTTTTGCGGCGGCACCGGTTTTTCGGGTGCCAACACTTCGCCCCATTCCTGGATGAGCGGACCTCCTTTGCAATTGGCGACCAACACTGTGACTTTCACGGCGTGGATTTATCCCACAAGCTTCGCAGAACCTGGTTCGGCCGGCATCATCTGGTCGCGAAACGGAAATGATACTGGCGGCCTTGATTATCAAAACAACAACCATCTGGGATATACCTGGAACAACCAAAGCGGGACGTATAATTTTGGGGCCGGCCCGGTTGTGCCTTCGAACGTTTGGTCGTTCGTGGCGGCGGTGATAACGCCGACGGACGCCACTTTGTATTGCTACAACACCAATGGACAATTCTCGGCGACGAATACTTTCACCAATGCCCCGATGGCGTTCAATGGGTTTACGTTCATCGGTGATGATCCCGCTTCCGTGGGGGGGAACGGAGCGGGTCCCGGGCTGCGTGCTTTCATCGGTTCCATTGATGAAGCGGCGGTGTTCAAAACCGCCCTGTCTCCTCTCGAGATCAACAACATGTACAAGAAGGGGCTGGGCCTGACCGCCATCAAACCGGTGATCGGCACGCAACCGCAATCGGAAGCATTATACGCGGGGCGGACGGCAAGCTTTGCCGTGATGGCTTCCGGGGATGTTCCGCTCAGTTACCAATGGCGGACGAACGGGGTCAACCTTGCCGTTGGCGGCAACGTGACCAATGTCACCAGTTCCGCTTTGGTCATCACGAATGTTACGGCGGCCAACGCGGCGAATTATGATGTGGTGGTGGTGAATCTTGCCGGTTCCATCACGAGCAGTGTGGCTACCCTGACGGTCGTGGCTCCGCCGACCACATTGTCGGCTTATGAGGCGAAACTGCAGGCGGCCAATCCAACGCACTACTGGCGCTTCAGCGAGGCCGCCGGCAGTTTGGTGGCGGATGATTATTGGGGTGGTGACATTGCCACCAACAATAATGCCCAGGCTGGCTCAGCCGGGCCGGTGCCTCCCGACTATGCCGGGTTTGAGAGCACCAACACGGCCAATTCCTATGATGGTCTCACCGCCGGCACTGACACTGGATTGGTCGGCCTATACAACAACGTGAAGCAATTTGCGATTGTCGGCTGGTTTAACACGCCCGGTACGGAGCCGGTACGCACGGGGTTGTTCGGCCAGAATGATGTGATGGAGTTTGGTTTCCACGGGGTTGATGCCTCTGGCGAGGCGCAGTTGGGGATCTATACAGCCAATGGCGGCTCGGCCTTCCTGCCCCAGACACTCATCACGCCAAACCAATGGTACATGGTGTGCGCGACGGGAGATGGCACCAACACCAGCCTGTTTCTGCTGTCCACAAACGGCGGTGGCGGCTTCCAGGTCGCGCAAACAATTACCCCGGGCGCGACCACCACTTACGGCAGTTCGACGTGCCCAATCAAAATCGCCGCCGATGGCGTTTTGGATCCCACGGGCAATTACTTCGACGGACTGATTGACGAAGTGGCGACCTTCAACCGTGCGCTCACGGTCGGTGAACTTTCGGACCTGTTTGGCGCGGCGATTGGCGTCACCAGCCTGGCGCCTCAGATCACGATACAACCCGCACCCGCGACCGAAACGCTATACACTGGCCGGACAGCGGCTTACAGCGTAACCGCGGTGGGCAGCGCCCCGATCGCTTATCATTGGCGCAAGAATGGAACGCCGATCAGCGATGGCGGCAATGTTTCCGGAACCAGCACCGCGGCGCTGACGATCACAAATGTGGGGGTGGCAGACGCCGTCAGTTACGACGTGGTCATCAGCAACCCGGCCGGGTCAGTGACGAGCAGCGTGGTTTCGTTCTCGGTCATCAGTCCGGCGCCGGGCGGATACGAGTCGGCGGCGATTGCGCTGAACCCGATTGCCTACTACCGGCTGAATGAAACCAATGATCCGTCAACCGGGACGCTGGTGGCGAATGATTACTGGGGCGGGCATTCGGGCGTTTACAGCAATGCGGTATTGAATGAGTTCGACGGGGTGCTAGGCCCGGTGCCGCCGGCTTACACGTTCGAAACCAACAATGGCGCCATCCAGGTGTCAGCGATACCGAGTTCCCTGGTGACGGCGCCATTTGGGAGTTTGAGCACGAACACCGTTACCATGACGATGTGGATAAAACCGGCTGGAACGTTTGACCAGTTCGCGGGGCTGTTGATGAACCGCAACTCGGGCGTGGCGGGCGGGTTCGGCTTTGCCGGCACGGGGCCGGCAGGCCAGCTTGGTTATACTTGGAACAACAACAATGCAAACACGTATAACTTCAACTCAGGCATCTTCCCGCCAACCAACGAGTGGTCGTTTGTGGCGCTGGTGGTGCAGCCGACGCAGGGCATCCTATATATGTTCAATGCCGAAGGTGTGAGTGTCGCCACAAATGTGGTGGCGCATACCCCCGATGTGTTCGGCAACAACTGGCAGATTGGCCGTGACAACAGTGCGAATGCCAATGATGGAACCCGCAACTTCAACGGCCTCATTGACGAAGTGGCGGTGTATGGTTACTCGCTGACTCAGGCGCAGTTGAGCAGTCTGTTCGCAGCGGGCGGTGGAACAGTGCCGTTCAACCTGCACCTTGGCATTTCCGGAAGCAGCGTGGTGCTGACGTGGCCGCAGGGCACGTTGCAGGAGGCTCCGACGGTTTCAGGGCCATGGACGACGAACAGCGCGACTTCACCGTTTACCAACACGGCGTCGGGAACCAAGTTCTATCGCGTCAAGATCAAATAGCCGGCGAAATCACTCAGACAGGTCAACGGCCGGGGCCTCAAGCCCCGGCTTTTTTGCTGCCGCAATTTTTTTCAGATCAGCGGGAATGAATATTTGTCGGTTCAAACCTTCGGCTCCCAGCCGCGGCGATATTCGCGGCTCCAAAGTCGCATCGCGGCATGGTCGCCTGAAATTTTGTGCGTCTTGGGATCGAGATTGATGGTCCGGCCGGTCCGGCAGGCAATATTGCCAAGATGGCAGAGCAGGGTGCTCTTTGCGCCTTCTTCAATTTCGGCGTTCAGTTTTTTTTCTTCGCGGATCGCATCGAGAAAATTGCCGAAATGAATTGTGTCATTGAACTCGCCCTTGATCTCCGTCAGCACCTTGTTTTTTGGGTCGAGAATTTTGCAGTTATTGCCGGCGATGACCATTGAACCTTTTTCGCCGTAGAAGGTGACACCGAAACCCGCGCCTTCAAATCCGTGCGGATCGCAACTTTGCCCGTCCCAGGTCGCGGCGCGGTCGCCGAACTCAAACGAAGCGACATAGGTGTCGGGCGTTTCCTGATCGTCCTGATAATGAAAGCGTCCGCCGCTGCAAGTCACGCGGGTCGGATAATCCACTCCCAAACCCCAGCGCGCGAGATCAAGGCCGTGGATGCCGTTGTTGCCGAGTTCGCCGTTGCCCCAGTGCCAGCGCCAATGCCATTTGTAATGAAGGAGGTTGTCAACGAACGGGCGCTCCGGCGCGGGTCCTTCCCAGAGCGAGTAATCGAGCCAATCGGGAACAGGCGCGGGCTGGCCATGGCCAATGGAGAGCCGGTTGTTGTTGTACCAGGTGCGGGCGAAGCAAACTTTTCCAATCTCGCCTGACTTCAAGCGGTCCATCGCTTCTATCACCCAAGGCCAACTGCGGCGTTGGTTGCCCATCTGGACGACGCGGCGATGTTTGCGCGCCGCGGCGACCATCAGCTCGCCTTCGTGCGGATTGTGGCAGCAAGGTTTTTCGACATAGACGTGCTTGCCGGCAGCGCAAGCCAGGATGGTGGCGGGCGCGTGCCAATGGTTCGGCGTGGCGATGGACAACGCGTCCACGCGGGGATCATCCAACACTTTGCGGAAATCGCGAACGCCCTGGGGCTTGTTCGTTTGCTTTTTTGAGACGACGGCAATGGCTTTGTCAATCGCGCGAGAGTCAACGTCGCAAATATAGGCGATTTCACAATCGGGCTGGGCGAGATAACCGGCAACGTGGGCCATGCCACGGTCATTGACACCCATGATGCCAACCAGGATTTTACGGGCGGGGCTTTCCGCGGCGCGGAGGGAACTGGCGCTGCTGAGGGCGACGAGACTGGCTCCCGCCAGGCCGGTTCGTTTGAGGAACTGGCGGCGGTTCAGGGGATGGTTCATGCGGGCTGGTTCAGGGAGCTTTCTGGATTATATGCCGAGATTGGAAAGTGTCTGGCTGATCGAATTTACGATCTGCACGAGCTTGGGATGCGAGCGTTCGAATTCTTCCACGGAGGAAGTCAAACCCTGCAAGGAGAGCTGCAAGAGCTGCGGATTCTGTTCCTCGCGGGTGGCTTCGTGCGCCGAACGCTCAGTGAAGCCGGCGATGCTCTCGGCCTGCTCGGCGTGCGTCTTGGACAACTCGGCCACCTCGGATTTCAGCTTCGCCAGCAATTCGTGCAGTTCGCGGCGTTTATCCTCGCTGATGGCTTCCGAACTTTGGAGCCGGGCCTCAATTTTTTCCAACGTGTCTTCGATCATGTTCTCAAGGCAGCTTAATGAATTTATAGCAAATGGAAAGGGAGTTTTCATCTGTCAACCCGGCGCGGCTTGCCTTGACGGTTTCCGCAAGCGACCGAAAGCGACGGAATGGGAAACATCGAACATCGAATGGCGGAGGGAAGCGGCACAGGGCTGGGAATGCCAAGGGGAGTTTCACAGAAGCAAACGAAGGGAACGAAGAGGGGAGACAGGGGCGGGCGCGTTCCCATGGGATGGTGCTGGCGGGCTTTGGTTGGTCACACATCGGAAAATGCATTTTAAGCGTGATTAGGTGTTACAAGGTGTTACGGGGTGTGACAAAACGTTGGCGGACGGGGTGAACTCAGGTTTTCCACACCGGGGCTGAAGGATGGCCACTGCGGGCGCTGGCTCTTTTTGATCATTTGAAAAAAACATCCTTTTTTATTTTCATTTATGCGAGTTAAGGCGAGTTAAGGCGAGTTAAGGCGAGTTAAGGCGGGTTGTTTTGGGCTGATTTTGAGCGGAGGC
>JAQGPB010000533.1 GCA_028293265.1 Pedosphaera sp.
GAGCCGGATGATGTCCGCCTCGCCGATGTTTTGGCGGTTGACCTGGATGCGTTCGCCAAAGGCAACAAGGTGCGGCGAGGTGAACAAACCGACGCGCAATCCCGCCGCGCGATAAATGCTTTCCAGCATCGCGCAGGTCGAGCCCTTGCCATTCGTGCCCGCAACGTGAATGAACCGCAGTTGCTTGTGTGGATTGCCCGCCAGCTCCGCCAGCCGAAGCGTGTTTTCCAACCCCGGCTGCGTGCCGAACAATTGGAGGTCGTAGAGGAACTTTATGGCGTCTTGATAATTCATTTATCAAAGGCCGAATTATGCATGAAGAATCAACAATTACCGGAGCTTCGACCCTTCTGGAAGTCTTAGGCAGGCTTCTTCATTCGACCTTCTTCCCGCGCATTTTCAAAGCTTCTTGTTGTGGATGCACGCATGCGCGGCGGCAATGAAGCCTTTGAACAAGGGATGCGGCTTGTGCGGTTTGCTGTGGAATTCAGGATGAAACTGGCTGGCGATGAAGAAAGGATGTTTGGCCAGTTCGATGACCTCGACCAGCTTGCCGTCCGGAGAGTTCCCGCTGAAAACAAAATTGGCCTTTTCAAACCGGTCGCGGTAGGCGTTGTTGAATTCGTAACGGTGGCGATGACGCTCGTGAATCACAAAGGCCCCGTACAATTGCGCCACCTTCGTGCCCACGACCAACTGGCACGGCTGCGCGCCCAGCCGCATCGTCCCGCCCTTTTTCGCCACCTTCTTCTGCTCGTCCAGCAGCGCGATGACCGGATGGGGCGTGGCCGTGTCAAATTCCGTTGAATGCGCCTTCTCAAGTTTCAAAACGTTGCGCGCAAATTCGATGGTGGCGATTTGCATTCCCAAACAGAGGCCAAGGTAGGGCACGTTATTTTCCCGCGCATACTTCGCCGCCATGATTTTTCCCTCGATGCCGCGCTCGCCGAAACCGCCCGGTACCAGAATGCCACCCAAGCCATTGAGAATCTTATCCGTGCCTTCGCGCTCGATGGCTTCGGCATCCACTTTGTGAATTTCCACGGCGCAATCGTTGGCGATGCCGCCGTGAATGATCGCCTCATAGACCGATTTATAGGCGTCGTTCAGTTCGATGTATTTGCCGACCACGCCGATGCGCACGCGATGCCGGGGCGCGATGAGTTTGCGAATGATCTCCTGCCAATGAGACATGTCCGCCACCGGCACATCCAGATGCAACTGGCGGCAGACCAGGTCGTCCAGCCGTTCGCGCTGCAGCATCAGCGGCAGTTCGTAAATGCTGTTGTCCACGTCCTTTTCCTCAATCACCGCCTCATAGGGCACATTGCAAAACATGGAAATTTTATGCCGCAAATCCTTGTCAAGCGGCAGTTCGCACCGACAGACCAGGATGTGCGGCGCGATGCCGATTTCGCGCAGCTTGGCCACCGATTGCTGCGTCGGTTTGGTCTTCAATTCCCCGGCGGCCTTGATGAACGGGACATAAGTGACGTGCAGAAACAACGCATTGTTGTACCCCACTTCCAAGGCGAATTCGCGAATCGCCTCCAGAAACGGCAGTCCTTCGATATCCCCGGTAGTGCCGCCGATCTCGGTGATGACGACGTCCGCCTTGGACTGTTCGGCGAGCGTGTGGATGCGGTTCTTGATTTCGTCGGTGACGTGCGGGATGACCTGTACGGTCTTGCCGAGGTAATCGCCGCGCCTTTCCTTGTCGAGAACGGTTTGATAAACCTGACCGCTGGTGAGATTGTTGACCCGTGTCAGCTTGACGTTCGTGAACCGCTCATAATGGCCAAGGTCGAGGTCAGTTTCCGCGCCATCATCCAGGACATAAACCTCGCCATGCTGGTACGGGTTCATCGTTCCCGGATCAACGTTGAGATAAGGATCGAACTTTTGCAGCGTGACCTTCAGGCCGCGGTTTTCCAGCAGCGTGCCCAAGGCCGCCGCCGTCAGGCCCTTGCCCAACGAACTCACCACCCCGCCAGTTACAAAAATATATTTCATAAATCACACAACGACCAGCCGGTGCGTCAGCTTGGGGATCTTTTTCCCCAAACCCCGCAAAGATTCCAAATGCAGCGCTATTGCCTCCGCCATGTTCTTTCTGGCCTCCGCGACCGAGCCTCCGTTGGAAAAACAGCCGGGCAAATCGGGGCAATAAACCGAGTACCCCGCCTTCCGGTCTTCCTCGCGCTCGATCACAATTTCATAAGTCAGCTTCTTCATGCCTTTACTTTATCGTCATGCAGGATTTTCTCAACGCGTTTCACATCCGCCGGGACATCCACGCCCACGCTGTCGTAATTCACCTGCACCACCGCGATGGCAATGCCATTTTCCAAGGCGCGCAGTTGTTCCAATTTTTCGGCCTGTTCCAACGGCGACACCGGACAACCTACCATCCGCAGCAACGCCTCGCGCCGGTAAGCGTATATGCCAATATGCTTCAAAAATGGAAACGCCGCCAACTGCTCGGCAGCAGAACGACTGGCGGCATCACGCAGAAAAGGAATCGTGCGCCGGGAAAAATATAAGGCCCGACCGGCGGCATTGACAACGACTTTTACCACGTTTGGATTGTCGTATTCATCCGCCGCCTGAATTCGCGTGGCGGCGGTTGACATTTCGTTGTTCTCCAGCGCATTGGCCACCGCGTCAATTACTGCCGGGTCAATCAACGGTTCGTCGCCCTGGATGTTCACCGCCGCGTCACATTCGCAGCCGCGCACCACCTCGGCCAGCCGGTCCGTGCCGCTCGGATGGTCCGGCGAAGTCATTTCCACCCGGCAAAAATCCTGCGCCACCTCCCAGATCCGCGTGTCGTCCGTCGCCACAATGACCTCGCTCAATGATTTCGCCTGCTGGCATCGTTCGACGACATGCTGAATGAGCGGCTTGCCAGCAATCAGAGCCAGCGGTTTGCCGGGAAACCGGGTGGAAGCATAACGGGCGGGAACAATGCCAATGATTTTCATCCCGGCCATTTAGCCACAGATGAATTACGGATTAAACAATGAATTTACTATTCATTCGACGAATACGCCTTTGAATAACGTAATTCCCACGCGCTATGCTGTTTCAACAGACGGTCATCGTAAAGCATCAGAAACGGACGCTTGGTCTTGTCCTTGCCACTCCTCAGATCACCATGTACCGCCATAATGTTCGACGAAAATCTGACTTCCTGAGCAATTGGAAATGACAAATTGCTTTTGTTTTCGAGTGCCACGAAGAAGAGGTCAGATTCATGCGGATAAAAAGTCATACGCATCAGTCGGTTGTTGAAGAAGTAAATTGTGAGGTCTCCTTCGCAACCAAAAATTTTGAAAGATTTCGCCGATTGCCGACTGGCACCTTTCTCAGGCGCTTCCTTCACGTCAACGTAGGCCCACACTCCAGTTATATTTTGTGCGTTCAAAATCGTTTTAACCTCCCCGATTGATTGATAGCTTTTGAACCCTCCTATAAATTCCTGCGGTTCCTGCCTGTCAGTATAACTCTGCTCGAAGCATCTAATTCCGTTTCGAAAAAGCAAATAGGAAAACATTCCGTTCGGATGGTGGTGGGCGTAGGTGCCAACCCAGACAATCAAAGCCGCCACCAATAAAAAAGGAGTGAGAATACAAATGCTGATTGGCAACCATTTGCTGGATTGCTTCTCATTCATCTGTTGCTCTTTCACTATTGGGTAAAATCCATTCAATAGCTGCAATCAGATCATCCACCACGACGGCCGCCTTCAACTTCTCCGGCGATTTCCGCTCCAACTCCGCGCCATACCCCGTCCGCACCAGCAGGCTTTTCTTCACGCCTGCGTTCCAGCCGCATTCCAGATCAATCAGTTTGTCGCCGATCATGTAACTGCCGCCCAGGTCCAACTTGAACTCATCCCGCGCATCAAACAGAAATTGCGGCAACGGCTTTCGTCCACGGCTCGGCTGGCCGGGCATTTCCGGAGCGACATAAATCTTCCCAAACCGCACTCCTTCCCGTGCCAGTTCGCTCTGGAGATGTTGATGCACCTTCTCCACATCGGCCATCGTAAAATACCTGCGCCCAACACCCGACTGGTTTGTCACCATGAACAAGTCAAACCCGGCGTCCTGCAGTTGTTTCAGTGCCGCACCCGCGCCGGGGAAAATGCGCACATCCTCCGGCCGGTGAAGGTGATCCTTCTCCATTATCAACGTGCCGTCGCGGTCCAGAAAAACAGCCGGTTTTAATTCCATGCGCAAACAGGATTGATAAGGCCATCTCGTCTCATTGAAAACTCCAAACTGACGCAACTTTTCACATTGAGCCGGTTCATCATTCAGACTAGTCTATTTTTCATGAACGTTTTTGTCACCGGCGGGGCGGGTTACATCGGGTCGGTCTGCGTCGAGGAATTGCTGAACGCAGGCCATCGGGTGACGGTGTATGACAATTTGACGGAGGGCCATCGTTCCGCAGTTGACCCGCGCGCGACCTTTATCCTCGGCCAACCGGAGGAGAAGAATAACATCCGCGACGCCGTCAAATCCGCCGCGCCGGAGGCCATTCTCCATTTCGCCGCCAACGCGCTGGTCGGCGAGTCCATGACCAACCCGGGAAAATATTTTCACAACAACGTCTGCAACGGCCTCGCGCTCTTGGACGCCGCAGTCGAGGCGAAGGTCAAAAAATTCGTTTTCAGTTCCACCTGTGCCACCTACGGCCCGCCGGACCGCGTCCCCATAAACGAGGATTTGCCCCAGCGCCCCATCAATCCTTATGGCGAATCGAAGCTGATGTTCGAGAAAATGCTCAATTGGTATCATCAGATTCACAATTTGGAATTTGTCGCCTTCCGCTATTTCAATGCCGCCGGCGCCAGCGGAAAATACGGCGAACATCATCGCATCGAGACGCACCTGATCCCCAACGTGCTCAAAGTCCCGCTTGGCCAGGCGACCCAATGTGAGATTTACGGGACCGATTATGCCACACCGGACGGCACCTGCATTCGGGATTACATTCACATCGCTGATCTCGCACAGGCACACATGCTGGCCATGTCGCCCGGCAAACAAGGCTTTTACAACTTGGGCAACGGCGACGGCTACTCCGTGCGCCAGGTCATCCAAACCTGCGAGAAAATCACCGGCAAAAAAATCCCGGTCGTGGAAAAGCCGCGCCGTCCCGGCGACCCGCCCAAACTCGTCGCCGCCGCCGAAAAAGCCGCCCGCGAACTGGGCTGGAAACCGAAATACCCGAAGCTCGAAGACATCATCGCCACCGCCTGGAACTGGCATAAGCAGCATCCGCATGGTTATGCGGATTGATTTCTATCTGCTCAACTGCAACTTGGGCTGGCTCAAGCTCCGGGAAATTTCGAGCGGCGCACCCGATCGCGTTCCAAGGCTGCATCGAGCAATTCCGGCGAAATAAAGAAATTGGTTCGGCGAAGTTTGGTCACGGTTTCCGGAAGGGCGAGCAGTCCCTTTTCCGCAGCACGTTCAAGCAGACCAATGGTCCCAATGACCGTCAATCCAAGAGATCGCGCTGCTTTCCGGCCGTCCAAGTCATCCATCAACACACCGCCGGCGCGAATTTCCATCGCCAGTTGCAACGCTTCGATTTCACCCGGATGCAAACCATGAATCGGCCGGGCACCCTTGACCAGACGAACCTCCAGCCAAGATTTCGGCTGTGACACCCAAGTCTTGA
>JAQGPB010000036.1 GCA_028293265.1 Pedosphaera sp.
GAAGACGATGCTTTTCAATACAGCGACGGATACTTTTCGGTTGGTCAACCCCATCCACATCCCGAACCAGCCCAGGGCGGCGAGTCTGAAGACAAGGTTCACCACGCCGGTGATTAATCCGACTATCTGGTAGTCCACCACGCTGAAACCCGCCGGGTATCCTCCCGGAGGCGTTGATTTTTTGATCGTGATGATGGTGTTAATCCCATCCACAAGGTGGAGCGTCAGCACCAGGCAAAGCGGAATGATAAAGGTGCGCCAAAGCGCCGCCCACTGGCCGCGGACGAGTTGCGAGGGACTCATGGGCGTAACGAGAATCAATTCCATTGCGCCGTTGCGCACCGAATCCAGGTAGAGCCGGCAGGCCTGCGAACTCATCCACAGGACCACTCCAGTCATCAACAGACCCCAGGTTGAGGTAGTGCCCGGGAATGGCTTGGAAGATATCCAGTTACTATAAAGATCCCAGCCCGCCCATCCCACCATAAGAAGAGACACGACCAGCACAAAGCGCGGCAGCCAGCGGTCGCGCAACGCCAGCCATAGAATCGGGTCCCGGCCAAGCAACCGGTTTCGGAAGGCGAGCCGCCCGCGCCGTCCGCCGTAACGCCAGGTGCCGGAAAGACGCGCCAGCAGGGAAATTTTGCCGCTGGTTTTTTCCTGCCACGCGCGCGGAACGATCACGCAGGCAACTGCCAGAAACCCCCAGCCGAGCAGATGTTGCACTCCCAGATACAGCCAATAGTCGTGAGGATGGAGATTGGGGGCCTTCACGAAAAGGTATCCCGGGCTCGCCATGCTGAAAATGCACTTGAATAGGGTTTCGTTCCAGTGCGCCAGCCACATATCCGCCCATGGCAAACCCACCAGGAACAACAGACTGAGCAGGAGCGCGCCGTTCATCGCCTTCATCACTTCCCGGCTCAGGGAACTGACGAACAAACCGATGGCGAGCGAGAGAAACAGCGTGTTGCATATCACCAGCATGACGCGCCCGAACTCGGCGCCGGTCACGCCGCCTGCCAGCAACGGCAAGGCAAGAATTGGAAACGCCGCCAGCAATCCATAGAACGCCCGGAGCGATTGGGAGATGAGCTTGCCAAACACGACATCGAACCCGCGCAGATCGGTCAGGAACAGCAGCCCAAGCGTCCCTTCCCGCTTCTCTTCGCTCAAAGCATCCGACGTGAGAAAAACCCCCACTGAAGCGGCAAAGATGAAGGCGATCCATTTGAGGACTGAAAACTGGACCTGTCCCATGCTCCAGCCCATGCCGCGTGAAAGGTTCGAAATCGTCAGAATCATGCCGAAGATGATCAGCAAAAATCCGGCGGCCACGAGGCGCGACCAATAGGTGAACGAACGCCGCGACGCCACCCTCAACTCGCGCTCAACTATCGGCAGGAAGGTCATTGATTATTGGAGCGCGGGCCTCAGCCCGCTTCAGCGTGGTGAGTGCTGGGTTATGCTTTTATTTTTGGACATTCGCAGCTTGAAGCGGCGTGAACGCCGCGCTCCATCTGCTGTTGCAGCCACGGCGTTTACTGCGTCTCCCCCCGCGTGACTCGCAGGAACACTTCTTCCAAACCCAATTCGTCTTCCTGCAAACCGACCAGTTTCAAGCCGCCGCGCACCAGCGTGTCGGCCACGAAACTATGGTCCGTGTCATGATCCACCATCAACACCTTGATGCGGCCATCCACCGGCGTCACCTCGGCGACCTCAGTGCGGGTTTTCAACAGCTCAATCGCGCGGTCAGTTTCAGCGGCAACCTTCACCCAGACAATCAACCCGCTCGACATCTGGTCGCGCACGCCCTGAACCGGCCCGCTGTAAATCAACTTCCCCTTTTCGATGATCGCCACGCGATTGCAGAGCGTCTGCAGTTCGCTCAAGATGTGCGAGGAGATGATGATGGTCTTCCCGAGACGCTGAAGCTCCTGCAAAATCGCCATCATTTCAATGCGCGCGCGCGGGTCCAGGCCGCTCGCCGGCTCATCGAGCAGCAGCAATTGCGGATCATGAATAAGCACGCGGGCGAGGCCGAGGCGTTGCTGCATCCCGCGGCTGAGCGCCCCGATGAGCGCGCCCTTTTTCTCGGTCAGCCCGACCAGTTCCAGAACATCATTGACCGTTTTTTCGCGCTGCGCCGTGGGGATCTTGTAACAAGCGCCGAAAAAATCGAGGTATTCCGTCACTTCCATGTCCTTATAAACGCCAAAAAAATCCGGCATGTAACCGATGACGTGGCGGACGGCGTCGGCATCCTTGACGACATCATGGCCGAGCACGCGGGCATGGCCGGCGGAGGGCGCGAGAAAAGTGGCCAGGATGCGGAGCGTGGTGGTCTTGCCCGCGCCGTTCGAGCCGATGAAACCGAAAAGGTCGCCGCGGTTGACGGTCAGGTCCAGCGAACTGAGCGCGGTCATCGCGCCGTAGGTGCGCGTGAGCCCCGTGGTGTGAACGGCCGGAAGCGGTGGTGCGGAAGGAGCTGCGTTCATAGGTTAAATCAGGGTATGGATGGGGCATTGACGGGAATGGCCAGACGCCAAAGGGTGTCGGTGCGGCCCCGGCGCGAGGGAAAATTGTTCAGTGGTTTGATGGGTGAATAATCGGACTCCCACGCCAGCAAAACGGCGTTGCCCTGCTCGACCACGCGCGACAAATCGAGTCCCGGCGGCGAGATGAATCGTTCCCCCGCCATGTTCGAAATGAACGAAATCGCGATGGAACTGTTCGGCAGGTCCCCGATCCGTCCACCGCCCGAGGAACCGAAAGCCTGCTGCCGCGCACTGGATGCATTCTGAAAATTTCCGGCCTGGCCCGAGACGAAATCGCGCAAGGGTGTCCCCTGCTCTTTCTTCACCGGGAAAGTCTTGGTCTGGCGGGCCGGCAATTCGCCGAGTTCGACAATGCGGCTGCCGATCACGAGCCGGGCGTTGCTCAACGGATGGTCGCGCATGTTCGCCACCGTCACCGACCAATTGGCGCCGTCGGGATTCACGGTGATTTTCAGGGGGAGCGGCGCGGGCTGCCACCAGTCGCTGACGTATAGCTGGCTCGTCCAGACCGGCACGAAAATGTCCGCCTTGAAATTATCGCCCGATTGAAAAACCTCGGCGCGCTCGCCGCCCTGGCCGCCGCCACCGTTGAAACTGCTCAGAAACTCGCCGCGAAAAGTCGAGAACCGTTCCTGCGTCTCGACGCGGTAGGTGGCGTTCACGGGCGAATAAATGGAAGCGTAAGTATGGCCGCGAAGTTGCGCCGTGTCGCCGTCCTGAAGCACATCCACCAGGTGCAGTTCGTTCCACTCGGTTTCGCCCGCGCGCAACTTGTATCCGATGAAATAAATCAGCAGCGAAAACATCACCACGTAGCAGGGAAACGTCACCCAGGTGAGCATCGGGCGCTTGATGCGCTTCAGCCAGTATTGGTCCAGCGGGCCAATCACCACCAGGTAAACAATGAGCAGCAGCAGCAGCCATTCCACCGGCAGCTTGCGCACCTGCTTGCTGTCAATCATCGCGCCGAACACCCCGTCAATGCTCCAGCCGCCGCGCATGGTGTTGATCGTATTGTTGTTGTCCTGCACATACAGCTCCGGGGAAATCTCCGCCAGCTTCGCCCAGAATGAGGGCAGGTTTTTCCACGCGCTGAGCGGCTTGCGCTCGGGGCTGCTCATGATCGTCGTCACGCGCCCGCGTCCCTGGCGGGAAGTGATGAGCAAGGGCGTGCCCGACGCGGAAGCCAGCACGGTGCCGTCACGAAGCGTGCCGGTCACCACCTGCAAATCGGCCTTTTCAAAATCCAGGTCTTCGGCAACGTCCCCAAACGGATTGTAGGTCGAAGTCCTGGTCTTCACCGGGAATCTGGGCTTGTTTCCCTTGACCGGAGGTTCCGGCGCGGCTGAAGGATTGCCGCGCAGCCATTCCTGGAGTTCAGGATGCGCCGAGACCGTCTTCATGTCCGTCAAATCGCACGGCACAAGCTTTTTCAACCACGATACGCCGTTCACATCGTTGATTTGCTCGATGCCAACAATCAGATGCCCGCCATTGTTCAGCCACGCAAGCAGCGCAAATATCTGGTGATCGTTCAAATCGGCGGCCCTTTCCGAATTGAGATAAATGCTGTCCATGCCTTCAAAAACCAGCGGGTTGTCGGGGATCAGCGCGCTGGAAAAACGGGCCGTCGAGGGTTGCAATTCCGCATCCTGCGGCCGGATCGGCCTCAAGGACGGCACACCCGTCGCCGTGCGCGGCAAAGCGCCGATGATCGTCGTGGCCGAGGCAACCTGTCGCCGGGGAATCACCTGGAGTTGTTCGGCGCGCACCCGGCCCCGTTCATCCAGCAGCCGGACTTCCCAACTATTTTGCTGGTAACGCGAGGTGGAAAACGCCGGTATCTCCACGCGCTTCAACGTGCCCGTGGGCAGTTCCACCGTGAGCCGCCGCGTCTGGCCTTCGTTGAAACGCCCCGCCGAAACCTCGATGGTGCCGGTAAAGGAAGGCCCGTCATTCTTGATCTCGCAGATGATGGGAAACCAGCTCGCTTCGGGAACCACGCCGTCGTAACCGGGAAAAACATCGAACTGCATCATGGCCCGCGCGCTCAAAATCGTCAGCCCAAAAAAAGCCAGCGCGAGCAGCAGCAAAAAATGCCGCCCCATCCGCGGAAGAATCGGAAGCGCCAATGTCCTTGTTTCAACCATGTTTGTTAGTTGGTGATCAACGTGCCTCTTTGTTATATGC
>JAQGPB010000541.1 GCA_028293265.1 Pedosphaera sp.
GATGGGATGCAAAATTTCAACCAGGCGCTGTTTCAACTGGTGAAAGATGGGAAGGTCTCCCAGAAGGAAGCCCTCGCCAAGGCCAGCAACCCGCAGGCGCTCGAAATGAATTTCAAAGGCATCTTCCTCAGCGAAGGCCGCCGCATCCTGGGTTGAGCCTGCGGTTTATTTTTTCGGGGCGAAGTAAAAATCTTGGTCTTGGAGCCGGTCAATTATCAGCTCCGCCGTGCGTTCCACCGCGCCCTGATTTTCCTGCACGATCCGTTGTGCGTTGCGTCCGAGAATTTCCCGGCGGGCCGGATCGGCTAAGAGTTCTCCCAGCGTCTCTTCCAACTCCTCGGCATCCCGCACCTGGACCGCTCCGTCCTGCGCCAGGAAGATGCGGGTCACATCGGTGAAGTTTTGCATGTTCGGGCCGAAGACCACCGGCTTGCCCAGCGCCGCCGGTTCAATGGGATTCTGGCCGCCCTTCGCCGTCAGGCTTTTGCCCACAAAGGCAACAGTGGCTTGTTCGTAAAAATATCTGAGTTCACCGGTCGTATTGACCAGCAGGCATTGCAACGAACCGGCAGCGCGCCGGGTGTCCGGCGTGATTTCGCTGCGATACACATACTTGATGCCGTGCTCTGAAAGTTCGCGCCCCACTTCCCGCGCCCGCTCAAAATGGCGGGGCACCAGCACCAAGACCAGTGTGGGAAACCGCGCGCGCAGGCGCAGGAATTGTTCGGCGAGAATTCCCTCCTCGCCCGCATGCGTGCTGCCCGCCACCAGCAAAGGCGCGTCAGGCGCAACCCCCAATTGAGCCAGCAATGCGCCCACATCGAGCGACTTTCCTTCAGCCTGCCGCGCAGCATCGAATTTCATGTTGCCCACAACGTGGACGGCTTTCGCCGCGCAACCCAACTCACGCAGCTTGGCCGCATCGGCTTCATTCTGTGCGCCAACGGCTGTGAAAGCGGCGAAAAGTTCCCGGAAGATAAAGCCAAACTTTTTGTAACGCGGATAAGAACGGTCCGACAACCGGGCGTTGACCAGAAAGATTGGCTTGCCCAGTGAACGGGCGCGCCGGATGAAATTGGGCCAGATTTCCGATTCCACCAAAACTATCACATTGGGATGAACGGCGGCCAGGGCGCGAACGACACAGGTTCGGCGGTCAATCGGATAATATATTTTGCCGACACTCGGCGGCAGCCGCCTTTGCAATTCCGCCATGCCGGTGGTGGTGGTGGTGGACACCATGATCTTGAGATTGGGCATGCGCGGTTGCAAGGCGCGGACCAGCTGCAGGCACACATTTATTTCACCAACGCTCACCGCATGCATCCAGAGGACATGCCGGTTGGTGAGGGATTGCTTGACTTTGTTGTCGTAGTGCCAGAAGCGCTGCTTGAAACCGGCCTTCCAGTTGCCCCGCCGCCGCATCTTGAAAAAATAATACGGAGAGGAAAAGAGGAAGAAAATCGTGAATAAAATATTATACCAAAAGCGCATTCAAATCCCTTGTTGGCCGGCCGGCAGATTGATCCACATGATTGATTAAACTTTTGGTAATACCCGATTTGCAGCAATTTTCACATCATTCACCTTTTTTTGCAATCGTAAGATTCAAAATCGGCGGCCTGGGGCAGGAATACTTTAGCGGCGAAAGAACATCCACCAAACAATGAGCAGCAGCGGTAGCATGAACGGCAGGCTGAAGCGGTAAAAATAGCCCAGAAATCCCGGTGTGCGGATTTTTTGATGGTCTGCGATGGATTTGACCATGAAATTGGGGCCGTTGCCGATGTAGGTGTTCGCGCCAAAGAAAACCGCGCCGATGCTGATGGCCACCAAGCTCCGGTTGGCCACGGGATTGCCCAGCAGACAGGCAGTTGCGATTTCTTCGGTTCCAATCCTGCCGCCAGCGAGGTCGGAGGCGTGGTATTTCTGAAGTACGAGGCAGGCCTGCCTGATTTGTTCCGCGTGTTCGCCAGGAATTTGGGTGAAATCAATGCTGTTGGTTTGAATGAGATGCTTTACTTGGGCAACGACGTCAGGATTGACGAAATGAACCGAGATGGTTTTGAGGAAACAGACATATGTGGGAGCATTATCGAGCACACTGGAGAGCGATCCGGAACCCCAATACAAAAGTGAGACGCCAAGCCCGTCAAAGCCCCTCGCGTTTGCCTCAAGCCAGTCCAAAGCCGGCAGCATGGTAGCGAAAATGCCGATGAACAATATGGAGACTTCTTGAATGGGATGAAAATTGAAATGATTGGCTGCATGCACCGACGGGCGCGTGGTAAAATAGGAACCAATCGCCGCCGCTGCCATCAAACCTTCCCGCAAGAATGGAGGCCGGTTGATGAACACAGCCACCAGAATTATCGCGAGAAAGCCGATGTTTCCCAACCCCTCGAACCGCCAATGATCATGCGGTTCGGCCAATTCAGCGCGGACCGCCTTGGGCGCGCGCAGATAATTCCGGCAGTCCACCACCCAGAACATCAGCAACAGGAATCCCACGCCAACTGTCCAGATCGGAAGACACTGTTGCGCCACCCACCAAAACGGCACGCCCATCAAGTAGCCCAGGAACAAAGGTGGATCGCCGATGGGCGTCAAACACCCGCCGACGTTTGAAACGATGAAGATGAAAAAAACAACATGATGCGCCGTGACCCGGTATTTGTTCATCCGCAGCCAGGGCCGGATGAGCAGCATGGATGCGCCTGTGGTGCCGAGAAGATTGGCAAGGATTGCGCCAACCAGCAGGAACACTACGTTGACGAAGGGAGTCGCTTCGCCTTTCACATTGATGTGGATGCCGCCGGAGACCACGAACAGGGAACCAATTAGCATGATGAAGCTGACGTAATCATGCGCCGTGTGCCAGACCCTCCCGGCCGCATGCAACTCGATGAAGTAATAGGCCAGCGTGACGACCGCCAGCCCGCAGGCGGCCTTGGGATAATGTTTGTGCCACCAATCAGGAACCAGCAACGGTGCGAGCGCGATCAAAGCCAGGAGAACGCCAAAAGGCAGTATCATCCAGGGGTTTACTGAAACCGGGTCATCGCTCATACGCGCACAGGCTAAGGTCTGGCGCAAAATGGGGTCAAACAGAAACGGCCCGGCGAAGACGTTACGGCGCCTCACCGGTGTCATTTCCGCAAAGCTGAATGAGGGCAAGGCGTGGCACTTTCACGCTGGCGCGCGCCAGCGCAACGCGCATTTGCCGTCACTCAAGGCATCTGGCCGACCTGCCTTCGCGGTGTGACATCACGGTGAGAAGCCGTTTGCGCGAGCGAAGCATCGCTCGTGTAAACGGTTCCCCACCATGAAAACCACCCGCCATATTCAACGACGTTTTCATGCGGCCTTGAGCAACAGATTCAGGCTGCGCTGCCGGACGCCCGCCTGCCGCTGGCATTGGAGCAGAGCGGCTTTCGCCTTCTCCTCCAGCAGCGCGGGGAACGCTAGCAACGGATACCGCGTCAGCCATGCCAGCGCCGCGGCATCATTCGCCGCGCGCCGCAGGACGGTGTTTTGCGTCAGTTCGGTCGTCTGCTCCAAAAGCTGCCGGAGCAACCTGGCCTTGAGTTCCTCAAGCGCGGTGGTTTCCGTCTCGCGATACGGCACCGTTGGCACGTCGAAACGCACCTCGCGCGCGAACCGGGCCCGCAATTTTTCATTCACTTTCTTCTTCATTGTTCTGCCTTTCTTATGTTGGCCGCCCCTGCGGACGGCGTTTGGTTAAACAAAAAACCCGCGATTGGCTGGCAATCGCGGGTGTTTTGAAAATTCTATTTAGTTTTGGTTAGAAAGTTCCTCCCACGTTGCCAACAAGCCAGGAGACGCGATGCCAAATGGACATTTGGCGGCCGCCGCTCATTGCGCACAGATTGTTTTCAAACGTGGTGTTCATTTTTAACTCGTTAACTTCAACACGACTGATTTAACACCATGCCAGTGCAAATGTCAAATCGGAAGAATGCAAGATGAACTTGAGGTCGGAACGCAAAATGCTATTCTTAAAGTGTGATAAATGGATCCGATGATTCCAGCAAGCAATTGCGCATGATCACCTGTGCCGGTTGCGGGGCCAAGGTCTTTATTCCCGGGAACCTGGCGCCGCTCGCCACCACGCCCTGCCCCAAGTGCAATTACCAGATCATGATGCCGATGCGGCTGCGGCAGTTCGAGCTGCGCACCTTCATTGCATCCGGTGGCATGGGTTCGGTCTATCGCGCCTTCGACACCGTGCTGGAACGCGAAGTAGCCCTCAAGGTCATGAAGGCGGAACTGGCTGACGACCAGCAGGCGTTGGAAAGTTTTTACCGCGAAGCGCGCGCCTGCGCCTCGCTCAACCATACGAACATCATCCACATCTACACGTTCGATGAGTTCGAGAAGCAGCGATATCTCGTGATGGAACTGGCGGATCAAGGGAGCCTCGACAGCCGCATCGAATTGTCCCAAAGGCTCACGGAAACCGAGGTGCTCGACGTCGGCATCAAGGTTGCCTCCGCCTTGGACTTGGCGCTGAAACATGGCTTTCTTCATCGCGACATCAAGCCCGGAAACATTCTTTTCAATTCGGACAACGAACCCAAGCTCGTG
>JAQGPB010000553.1 GCA_028293265.1 Pedosphaera sp.
GGGCGCGAGTTCATGTAACCCCGGAAATGTTTCAGGATGGTCTCGTCCAGGTCGCGCCGCCCGTCGATGCCATACATGACCTGCAAGGACGTGCCCGGCTTGAGCTCGGCGCATCGGGCCTCAAGCCAGCGCATGAACGCCTCCGCCTCGGCGGTGAACCCCAGCCGCATCAGCGCGTACATCGTAAAGGACGCATCCCGGATCCATGTGTAACGGTAGTCCCAATTGCGCACCCCGCCAACCTCCTCCGGCAGCCCAAAGGTGGGGGCCGCCACAATTGAGCCGTACTGGGCCGAGGTCAGCAGTTTCAACGCCAGGGCGGAGCGGTTGACCATGTTGCGCCAGCGGCCCTGATGTTGCGATTTGCGAATCCACTCCTGCCAGAAATTCATCGTCTGCTTGAACGACTCGGCCACGTAATTTGGCGCCGCCGAGGGGGATGAGCCCGGGTGCCGTGCGTCCTCCAGCACGAAAGCGGCGCTCTCGTCGGAGCGGAGGCAGAAATCGGCCACCGCCGCCCCATTCTCGATCCGGACCGGCACTTCGCTGCGCAGGCGCAGCACGGTCTTGTCCTGCCCCCGACTGTGGAACAGCACTTCGTTTTTTTTCTTCTCGACCCGATGCCCAGCCCGGCCGTAATCAAAACGCGGGTCGCAAACCATGCGCCAAGCCATGTCACCGCGAACAGTTTTGGCCCGCCGCACCAGGTTGTGAGCATGGCCCAGGTCCATGATCGGCATGAAATCCGACACCTCCCCCACCCCGGCCTCGGAGAGAAACCGGGTCAGCAGGATGTTTGAATCGGGCACGTAAAGCTGCTTGGGGCGCGTCTTCCCCAGCACCGGGGCCAATTGAAAGCGGCCGCCCCGCCGATAGTCCACCAGCGCGGCGAAAATCGTTGGGGAATCGAATCGGGGAAAACACATGAAATCAATGGATCCGTCCATCCCGACCAGCGCGACCGTGTGCAAATCCCCAATCACGCCGTAATTCTCTATCGGTTTGTAATGCATAAGTGAAACCTCCCTGCCGCACAGAGTAGGTTACCCCGACCGGGCGCCCTGTTCAACTGACCGACGGAGCGCGAACGGCCGCTCGCTTTGATGGCCACGGTTGGATGGGCATCCCCTAGCCCGCCGACCATGGCTGTGCATGCCCAGAATGAACCTCTCGACGGCGTAAGCAAACCCGTCTTCCTCGTTGCTTAGTGTGGCAAAATCAGCTTTGGATTGGACCTCCTTGCTGGCGTTACCCATTGCGATGCTCAGGCCGCTTTTCTCGAACATCAGCACATCGTTGGGCATGTCGCCGAGAGTGGCGATGGCCTTTGTGGAGATGCCCAAGTTCTGGGCGAGGAACTCGACGACACCCCCTTTGTTCGCCTGGGGATTCGTGACATCGAGGTAATAAGGCTGCGAACGCGCAGCGGACGCCTGCCCGCGCAGCGCCATCCGCATCGCGGACTCACATTGGGCAACCGCGTCCAGATCATCACTGACGCCGACGATCTTTACGGCCCGGTTCACCAAGGAGTTGAAGCTGGCGGAAACTTTTGGGCCAAACTTGACGGTCCACGCTTCCCGCGCGACGTGCGGTCCCTGAAGATCGGGCACAAACCAATCCTTGTCGGTGTAGAGCCACGCAATAAGCGCATGCTGGCGGAGCAAGTCCAGCGTTTGAGCTGCGGCGGCTTGGGGAATGAACCTGGAGGAAGTCACGGTGAGGTCGGGCTGCACGAAGACGCCGCCGTTGAAGGCTGCAATCGGAATATCGATTGTTAGATCGTCAATGAGCATTTTCATGCCAAGCGGCGGGCGTCCGCTGGTAATAGTGAAGGCAATCCCCGCAGCCCGCAGGGCCGCCACGGCTGCTTTGGCGCGAGGAGTGAGAACCTTGTCGTTCGTGACTAGCGTTCCGTCGACATCGGCGAGCACGAGGGAGATTTTCGCGGTGTTAGGATAAGGTTTCATATTTCAGCCGGTAAATCGGTCCACCAATGGCCGGGGTTTCATAGAAGGTTTTTGGATCGTCGCCGTATTGCTCGCCGAAGGGTTCGCTGTGCTTATGCCTGTCGCCACGAGGTTCTTTTGAAGGGTTCATGCGACCAGTTCCTTTACATTCGAATTAAATCGTGCCGGCAAAGCCCCAATTTTGAACAACCGTCACGAGGGCCGCGCGCGATTTAAAAAACCTTTTTTTTAAAATTAGCTCCAACAACTAAAAATATCAGCAGATCCTTCTTGCGTCCAATTGCAAATTTGTAATTGAATCGCGCCGAATCTTTTGAAAAGAATCTGAGCGCGACAGTATGCCCCCCGCACCCCCTGGAACGCTCAACAAGAATTTCTTTCTCCAATGTGCTGCTGACATCAAGACGGCGTGAGTCGGCGGGCCCATTCCAGCAGGCTTTGGAGCAGGCGGCGGATGTGATCCCTGGTCGATTCATCGGTCAGGTTTCCTTCCTTATCGAAGCAGGAAGCCGCGTGGCTGATCATGACCTCGGGCACGTTGATGGGAAACATATTGAGGAAAACGAGAATCTGCCGCAAATGGTACTGCGCCCGCGCCGTGTCCATGGCCCCGGGAGACGCGCCCATGATCGCCGCCGGTTTCCCGTTCCACGCGCTGTCGCCGTAGGGTCGCGACGCCCAATCAATCGCATTTTTCAGGACGCCGGGCACGGAGTTGTTGTATTCCGGTGTCACGAACAGAATGGCGTCCGCCCCGCGTATCCCCCGCTTGAACTCCGAGACTTTGGGGGGGCGGGTTCCGGTCCTCGTCCTGGTTAAAGGCAGGGATGCCGTCAAGGTCGAAGGTTTAATCTTGGAATATCTCACTAACGGCTTGCAGTGGGTGTTGACATGTAGGTTGTAGGTTGACCATTTTTGAGCCACCCCCCTTCCAATTTTAATAGGTTTGCGCTTGATGTTATGATGCTTTTGTGTGAGCATGATTTAGACGCAGTATGAGCTGAGTTCTCTGCCGATGGGCAGAATGACAATGGCCCGATGCGAAAGGAAATGGAACGTCAGCGCGAGCTTATGGGTTCGGCAAGGGTTATCTCCACGGATTACAAATTCCGGGCGATGGCTTGACTTTCAAAAGTCATGGTTCGACTGGAAGCGAACCGAATCCTCTGGCAGAAGCGACGGCGGGGAGATCGTCAAGCATCACTACGTCGCCAGCTAAATTGGTCCAGCAACCAAAAATATGAAAGCGACCCAACTGCTGCACAACCTGGGGCAGAGCATCTGGCTCGACAACATCACGCGCAACCTGCTGAATAACGGCACGCTCATACGCTACATTGAGGACCTCTCGGTGACCGGGCTGACCTCGAATCCAACCATTTTTGATCATGCCATCAAAAACAGCAGCGCCTACGACAGCGCTATTCTCGATGGCTTGGCAGCAGGCCGCTCCGGCGAGACCCTCTTTTTCGAGCTGGCGCTTGAGGATCTCACCCGGGCTGCCGACCTGTTCCGACCGATTTACGACCGAACGAACGGCGTGGACGGCCGGGTCTCGTTGGAAGTCTCGCCACTGCTGGCGCACGATACCGCCAGCACTCTGGGTGAGGCCAAGGAACTCTTCGCACGCGCGAGACGCCCCAACTTGTTTATAAAGATTCCCGGCACGCGGGAAGGTCTGCCCGCGATCGAGGAGGCGATTTTCGCGGGTGTGGCGGTCAACGTGACGCTCTTATTCTCACGCGAGCAGTACGTGGCGGCGGCTGAGGCGTACCTGCGTGGCATTGAACGACGCATCGGCGCCGGACTCAATCCCAAGGTTTTTTCTGTAGCTTCGGTCTTTATCAGCCGCTGGGACGCTGCGGTGGCCGGCAAGGTGCCGGCAACGTTGAACAATCAACTCGGCATCGCTGTTGCCCGCCACACTTACAAGGCCTATTTGGGCCTGCTCAGTTCGCCACGCTGGCAACGGGCATACAACGAAGGTGCCGTTCCTCAACGCCTGCTGTGGGCCAGCACCGGGACCAAGGACCCAAGGGCGTCCGATACACTTTACATAACAAACCTTGCGGCGCCATTCACGGTGAACACGATGCCCGAGGCAACTCTGAACGCGTTTGCCGATCACGGAAGGATTGGCGCACCCATGCCGACGGACGGCGGGAATTGCGAGGAGGTCCTGGCGGAGTTCGCTCAAGCGGGTGTCAATGCGGAGGCTTTGTCGGCTCAGCTCCAGGACGAAGGCGCAAGGTCCTTTGTGAAATCATGGAACGACCTCCTGGCGGTGATCGCATCCAAGTGTGCCGCGCTCAAGGAGCGCCGCGTAGCAGAGTTCGCGCCAGGGAGTAAGTAAAAGCATGACGAAAAATCATTGATGAAACCGACAACTCCACGTGGACTGACGGTTAAAGGCACGCGCGTGCTGGTAATTGATGTTGGCGGAACTCATGTCAAGGTGAGTGCCTCTGGGCAGCGTACGCATCGCAAGTTTGTTTCCGGGCCGGCGCTGACTCCGCGGCGGATGGTTGCCGGCGTCCGGAAGCTCGTGGCCGACTGGAAGTATGACGTCGTCGTCATCGGCTACCCGGGACCTGTCCTCCGGGGCCGGCCCATTGCCGAACCATATAATCTCGGAAAAGGGTGGGTCGGTTTCAACTTTGGAGCAGCGTTTAAACGTCCCGTCAACGTTGTGAACGATGCCTCCATGCAGGCTTTGGGAAGCTACAAGCGCGGCAAGATGCTTTTTCTGGGCCTGGGCACCGGCCTTGGCTCCGCTCTGGTCGTTGACGGCGAGGTTGAGCCAATGGAGTTGGCGCACTTGCCATACGGGAAGGCCACCTTCGAAGACTATGTTGGGGTTCACGCTTTGAAGAAACATGGCAAAAAGAAATGGCGGCGATATG
>JAQGPB010000581.1 GCA_028293265.1 Pedosphaera sp.
GGGTTGGACAATGCGTGTTGCGTGTTGCGTGTTGCGTGTTCCTGGTGGATACCCGAACCATTCGCCGCCGCCCGTGGGAGCCAGGTGCTTGGAGTTTCTCTGGATGTTGGAGCTTGGTGCTTGGAGCTTTCACTCCCCATCTGCGGAAGATTCTCTCCAACCTTTTGCCGGGGATATAATTGATCCAGCCGGAACCGGTCTTCACGCCAGGCATGCCCTTCAATTTCCGATTCCATGATGCGTTGCGGAAAGATCAGCAGCTTGCCGGTTTCACGCGCCGCGTGGCCGCACTCCATCATTTTGAGGATAAGCTGCACCAGTCGCGGCGCGGCGGGTGTGGCACATTCCAGGGCGTCATGCAGCATCGTGTCTTGAAACAGCATTTTCGCCTCTGACGGGCACATCAGTTCCGCCAGCACACCGGGCAGATGCGCGCGCGCGGTGATCGTCCAAGCTGGTTGAACGTAAGCCGGGGAATTCGTGTAATCCAACGTCGCGACCGGCAGCCCGAGCAACATCGCTTCCAACATCGCCGTGGACGGCGTGGTGATCACCGCATCTACCTGCTGAAGAATTTCCGCCAGTTCGCTGCCGCTAAAATCCATTTCACCATTCCTCGGTGCCAGGCCAATTTCCTCGTCCAATCCCCGGGTCAGCCGCCAGACCGTCTCAACGCCAAAACCCCCGATGCTTTGTTGTTCGCCGAGAAATTCCTTAAGGTCGCGCAACGCGGCGCGCACCGCCTGATGCTGGCCCTCGGCAAACCAGGGCGTAAGCGCGGTCATCACCAGCAGGCGAAACGGCTCGTCCGCCCGCTTGCGGCGTCGCTGCAATTCGCAATAGCGATCAAACCGCGGACTGCCCACGAGTTCGCACTTGCCCGCGTTGCCCCACGATTCCAGAAAGCGCGCCTGTGAGCGGCCGAGGCAGGCGATTTTGTGTCCCAACGCCGGTTGAAAAATCGCGCCCGGCTCCAATTGCGGATGTTGCCACGTGTTGCGATATTCCAAAATGCCATCCGCCAAAATCAGCGTCGGAATATTCGCGGCCACCGCCTCCCGCACCAACCTCCGTCCCGGGTCCAGATAAGTATCGTGGGTTACAATCAACGCTGCATCCTTGAGCATGCCCACATCGGCGCGGACTGGATTGAAAGCCTTCCACGGAAGATTCAAGGCGGGCAGCCAACTGGCATAGAGCGGGTGGGTAGGATCACCGGTCAAGAGGACGATGTTTTTTTCACTCGAAGAGGAAATAATTTCGACGAGCGACGATGTTTCCTTCACCGCCGCGACCAGCCACCATTCGGCGTGGTCCGCTTCGCTCGTGACGGGCAGGTTCACGCGCCGCAACTGTCGCGGAGCCTTTTGCAGTTTCATGCCGCCGCCCGCAGTTTGCCGGTAAATTTCTTTGAGGTTGAAAAATTGGCGGCACAGCTTGGCCAGCTTCGCGAAATCGAAAACATGAAAATGGCACGGATTCGGATCTTTCCCGGTTTCATCCACCCAGAGATTCGGCACGGAGCAGAGAAAAACGCCGCTCGGTTTCAGCACACGCCACGCCTCGGCGAGAAACAATTCCGGCTGCCGCAAATGCTCGATGGTTTCAAACGACACCACCAGCCCCGCCGAACCATCCGCAATTTGATCGAGCCGGTTCACATCCCCCGTGCAGTATTCAACATTCGCAAACCCGCCGCCGAAATTGGCGCGCGCATACTCGATGGCGAACGCGCTCTCATCCATCCCGATCACCCGCGCCTCCGGTGCGCCATGCGCTAGAATGGCGCTGCCATAACCCAGCCCGCATGCGGCATCCAAAACCAATCCATCCGCCGGCAAAAACCGCCCTGCCAGCATGTAACGCGCAAGGTGCGCATCCGAACGGCGGCCCGCTTCGCGCAGCATATCCGTATGCAGATCGCGCTCCGGCTTGAGGCTCGCCAACGGAAATTTTTCCAGCGCGGCGACGGGAATTTTTTCGAGCACCAGCGTGATCTGCCAGTCCTCAGTTTCGAGCGATTCGTAAGGCAGCAATGTTTGCGCGGCGGGATGTTTGCGAAAGCCGGCTTGAAAAAATTGCTGCTCCCACCAGACACGGTCGTGAATGGTCAGATGCCAGCGCTGGTCGCGGTCCGGGGTCGTGGCGAGTTGAATAAACAAGTACTGCCGCGTCACGCGATAAAACTCCGCGAGGGCCTGCGGCACGTCGGCTTCGGCCAAGTGTTCGAGGCAATCCGTGCTGACGATGGTTTGAAACGCCTCGTCCGGAAACGGCATCGCCAGCAGCGAACCCGCCTTGAACCGGCCCGGCGCGAAACGGTTCGCCTCGCTCACAACGCGTTCGGCGATGTCCATCCCCTGCGCCTCCAGGCCACGGTCCAAAAATGTCCGCACCAGCAGCCCCATGCCGGAGCCCACATCCAGGATGTTGCCTTGGCCGCAAACAGAAACAACCTGGTCGGCAATCAATCCCGGATTGCGGAAGGAATGGCTGCCCCAGCGGTCGGGCCGCGACCAATATTCATCGTATTCTTTTTGGTAATCCATCGAAGTGCGCCGTTTATTTTGATGCTCAGGTAGTCTGAAAGTTTTGGCCCCAATCACAATAGGGTCGTGACCCTACTGGCGGAATGGTGTTTTCGATGGTACTCAACGTTCGCGGCTGTCACGGACTTCCAGTCCCACCGTGGCCCGCTGATTGATATGACGTTTTTCAAGCAAACCCGCCCCCTGCGCCTGTTCACCAGTCCACGGTTGTCCTACCTCGTCTTCGCCAGCCCCAAATCCGGCACCACCTGGCTGCAATGCCTCCTGTCGCATCATCCCGCGACGGTCTGCGCCGAATCGCGGCCCTTTGGGGACTATTTCAACCCCGGACCCGCAGCCATGCCCCATCTGACGCTGGAAAAATATTGCGGCATCCTCGGCGGCCACTTTGCGCCCGCCGTACCGGGATTGCAGCCGGAAGACGGCGCGTTTTATCAGAGGCTGCTTTTCAATCTGCTCGATACCGTGGCGGCAACCGCGCTGGCCGCCACGGGCAAATCCGTTTACGGCGAAAAATTCACGCCTTACCGCGGCACCGCCGGACCTGCGCTTGCGTCGCTGCACGAATACCATCCGGGAATCAAATTCGTGAACCTGACGCGGGATGGACGCGACGTCATCGCTTCCGGCGCGGCGCAATGGTTGAATCACCGTCTCCGGCACTCGCGGCCGGAAGAGCGGGAAATTTTTGAGGATGCCCTGCGCAGCCACACCATTCTGCCGGAAGACTTCGAGCTGTTCCTGGCTTGCTGGATGGAAGCAGTGGAGGCGGGCCTGGCGGCGAGGAATCTGTTCGGTCATTATCTGCAGGTCAGCTATGAAGCGCTGGTCGCCGACCCGGTCTCGCAAACGGCGGCGCTGTTCGATTTTCTGGGCCTCAAATCCAATCCGGCAACCGTGCGTGCCTGCGTGGAGGCCACCTCCTTCAACAAGCTGTCGGGCGGAAGGAAGCGCGGTGAGGAGGACCTCAGCAGTTTTTTCAGGAAGGGCCAAGCTGGTGACTGGAAGAATTGGTTTACCAGCGAGCAACGGCATTTGTTTGACGAGGCTGCGGGACATTTGTTGGAGGAACTGGGTTATGCCCGCGAAACCATGCCGGAATTTTGCCCGGCCGGGCTGCCTTGAACGGAGATGCAACCCGGCCGCTGAACTGCGTTGAAACTTGAACGCGAGGATCACAAACCCACGATGATCCGCTCCCACTCGAGGTCCAATTCGCGGCAGATGTCCCGGAGTGCGTCGAGGCTGTAGTCGTGGAAAAAGCGTTGCGGCTTTTCCAGGCTGCGAGTGACGCACCAGCCAACCATCTCCTCAAAATGTGTCACCGTCATGCCTTCGGCCCGGCAATGGTGGAAGATGTTGGCGGCAATTTCTTCCGGCGTCAGCGGCTTGGCCTGGCACCGGACAGCCAGGAGTTCGCACGGGCGCACTCCCAGGACCGAGCAGAATCGTTGAATGTCGGCCGGCGAATGCACCGCGGTCAGTTCGTCATCATCCGATTCGATGCTTCGCAGCAAACTGTGCGAAAGACACATGCGCCGGGCGGCTTCTTCGGGCGGGAGACCGGCCCGCTCGCGCGCCTCGCGGAAGGCGATGGGATGGGAAGCTCTGGTTTGCATAATCTCCAATATTTATAATCTCTGGGTTAAACGTCTGCCCCAACCCGTGGGGCTGTCAACCCTTCGGCTGAAATGAGATAAGAATTGTGCGTGGCTGCTGGCTGGTGGCGGGATGGGTTCAGGATCGCCGCAAAGTCCCATTACCTATAGCACGTTTTGAGGCGAGAGCAAATTTTGTTTTGTCCGTTGGTTGGCGCGGAGTTTTTCACCAAATCTGTTAAGTTTGCGCGCAGCCCCTTCAATCCCCACTTTTGGCTCGCCTCCCCGCGCCCGCAATGGTATATGATGCGACGATTGCAGATTCTTTTTATGCGTCGTGGTTTTGTTTTTTTATGTTGCTGCCTGCTGGCCCTCACGGTGCGCGGGGCGACGCCGGAACTCGGCAAGGACGCCTTGCGCAAGCTCGTCAGACTGCCCTCCATCGCCTTCGAGGCCACCTGGGCGTTTGATCCCGAACGCGGCTTTTCCGTCGGCTCGAACGAGGCGAAAGTCCTCGCCAAGATCGCCGATCTGCGCCAGCAGATGAAACACGATCCCGGCGACGCGGAAAATTACCTGCAAATTGCTGAACTGTATTCCTCGCTCAATGACTCCGCGAACGCCCGCAAAACTTATAGCCGCGCGGCCGACTTCTTCCGCAAGCGCCTCGAACTGCAACCCGATGACGGCCTCTTGCTCACCGGCCTGGGACCGGCATTGGACGGCTCCGGCAAGACGCAGGAAGCCGAAAGCGTGTTGCGCCAGGCAGTGCGCCTTGCTCCCAAGGAATGGAAATGCCGCGTCGCCCTCGGCCGCTTCCTCGACGCGCAGGCGCGCCGGGACACCGCCTCGGACAAGGTGTTGCTCGCGCAGCGGGAGCTGGCTGAAGCGGGCGAATGTTTCGACCGCGCGGCGTCCCTCGCGCCGGAAACGGGCGAGATTTATTTCCGGCGCGGCATGCACCGCTCTTTGCGCGCCATGTTGCTCAACCAGATCCGGGTCGCGGAAGGCGAACAGCCCAACGATGTGCTGCTGGACGACAACCAGTTTTCCGAAGCGGCCCTCGCCGACCTCCAGCGCGCCAGCCGGTTGCAATCCGGCGACCATGCGTTGATCGGCAGCGTGGTGCTGTTCGAGATTTACACCGTCAACGCCCGCCACGGGCGGATGAACTGGGCGGACTTTTCCTGGAGCAGCTTGCCGGAGAAATCACAGCGCTCCATCCGCGATGCCGTCACGCGCCTCGAAAATCTCGCGCAGGATTCGGACCCGCAGCAGGCGGCCGGCGCGCTGGAAGTGCTCGGGATTTTGCAGGGGCCGATTCTGCACGAGCCGCGCAACTGCATCGCCCATCTCCGCCGCGCCCTCGCGCTGGACCCTGCGCGCGAGCAGGCCTGGGAAGTGCTCGCCGCCACGCTCGCCCAATCGGAACGCTACGACGATCTGCTCACCGCCTGCGAAGACCGCGTCAAACAAAAAGAATCCGCCCGCAGCCATCTCATGCTCGCCAAGGCGTTCGAGAAATCGAAACTGTGGGATGAATCCGAGAGTGAAATCCTGGAAGCCTTGAGAATGGCCCCGAACAACTTCACCGCCACTCTCTCCGAGGCCGCGCTGGTGCTCCGCCGCAGCCAGGACGACGGGCAGTTGCCCGAGGCCAACAGTTGGCTGGCGCGTTCCGAGCGGTTGCTAAGCGAGACGCCCGCCGTGCAGCGCAACACGCAACTGATCGTGGACCTCACGCTCACCCGCAGCATTTATTTCGCGTTGAACGACGAGGTCGAATCCGCCCGGCAATGGGCCAAGGCCGTCCTCAACCAGGACAAAAACAACAAGCGCGCCCACGAAATTCTGGCGGCGATGGATTATTGAGGCACTGTCGCACCTCCGCCAGGTCTTGGACTGCGGCAGTCCTCTGCCGCTTTCGAATAATCCACGATCATCAAACCGTCCCCGCGAGTTTCCACGCTTGCCGAGATTAATTTCAAACGTTTATTCTGCCACCATGCCCGCGCCCAAAACGCCATGGCCGCACGCCCCCACCCACCGACTTGCGGAGGGCGGAACTTTTTTCGTCACGGCAAGCACGTTTCACAAGCAACACCATTTCCGGGGTGCCAAACGCCTGGGCGTCCTCCATCGCGGGTTGCTGGCGGTCGCGCAGGATTTCGGCTGGCAAATGGAAGCTTGGGCCGTGTTTTCAAACCATTACCATTTCGTTGCCCATTCGCCTGCCGGGGCGACCGATGCCACCAGATTGTCTCCGATGTTGAAGACCCTTCATGTGGAAACCAGCGGTTGGTTAAACAAGCTCGACGCGGCTCCGGAGCGGAAGGTGTGGTTCAATTTTCGCGAGACCCGGTTGACCTACCAACGTTCCTACTTCGCCCGGCTCAATTACACGCATCAGAATCCGGTAAAGCATGGGCTGGTGCCGGTCGCCAACCAATATCCATGGTGTTCCGCCGCGTGGTTTGAGCGCACCGCCTCGCCAGCGCAGGTCAACAGCATCTACCGCTTCCGGACGGACAAATTGCTGCTGCCGGACGATTATCAGCCTGCGACTGAATGGTAGCCGTGTATGAGAAAGCGGCAGGGGACTGCCGCACTCCAAGACGCTGGCGCGACCAACTCCGCTTCTGCAACGTACGCTCACAAACTGTTCAACACATCAATCAACTGCCGCAGCCGGCCGTAATCGCGGCGGTTGAAGCCAAACGCAATGCGCGGCAATTCCACATAGTCATTGTCCACCCGCTCCTCCGCCGTCGGCTCGATGGCCTTGATCTTCGGTCCGGTGATGATGTCGGCAAAGTCCTCGTTCATCGCTTCAATCGCGGATTCCGTCGGCGCATGTTTGAGCCGGATCACGAACAGGTCTTTCACAAAGCGCGTGGATTGAAAATTGCGGTAAAACCGCGTGATGATCTTCACCGCCTGATCGGCGTCATCCGTAATCTGGTACAGGTTGAGATCATCCGGCGAAATCAATTGATCGCGCAACAGATGTTCGCGGATATGTTTGTCCCACGTCTTCCAATACGTGCCGCCCGGCCGGTCCACCAGCACCAGCGGCATCAACTGGCTCTTGCCTGTCTGCATCAATGTCAACGCCTCGTAACCCTCGTCCATCGTGCCAAAGCCGCCGGGAAACAGCGCGATGGCGTCCGAGTGCCGCACAAAAATCAATTTGCGCGTGAAGAAATATTTAAACGTGATCAGCTTCTTGTCGTCCTGAATGACGGGATTCGCGCCCTGTTCCCAAGGCAGCCGGATGTTCGCGCCAAAACTGTTTTCCAAACCCGCGCCCTCGTGACCCGCGTGCATGATGCCGCCGCCCGCGCCGGTGATGACCATGAAACCCGCATCGGCAATCTTGCGCCCGAACTCCACCGCCTGCTGATACTCCACCTTCGTCGGCTGCGTCCGCGCCGAGCCGAAAATCGTGACCTTGCGCTTCTCCGCATACGGCGCGAACAATTTGAAAGCATAGCGCAACTCGCGCACCGCCGTCTGGATCACGCGCACATCGCCGCTGTCCTTCACGTCGGTCATCAGCTTGAGCGCGTTCTCGATGATGTCTTCCACCGCCTCGGGATTATACCCGCCCCCCTTGTAGGCAATCAGCTCCTGGATGCGCCGTTTCAATTCCGGGTCCATCGGCGGTTTTTCCGTTTTTATCATGCGCGGAGGATAATCATTCGCGTAAAAATTGCAATCCCTTGAACCTTGATGAAAGCTCCAAGCACCAACCTCCAAGCTCCAGAGAAGCTCCAAGCCCGCAAACATCAAACAGCGCGGATTGGAGGTTGGTGTTTGGTAATTCTCTGGATGTTGGAGCTTGGACGCTTGGAGCTTTCCCTAAAAATGCGCCAGCAATTTCAACCCATTAATCTTCGTCAAATCTTCCGGCACCACCTTCTCAATCCGCGCGCGGACCGCAGGGTCGAGTTGTTGCAGGATTGGACCGTTGATCTCCTTGTGGGCGGCGAAATAAACCGGGTCGTCGCTGTTCTCGCGTTTTATAAATTGGTTGATGCTTCTTGCCAGTTGCCCGACTGCCCGCCGTTCGAATTCGAGCACGAGGTTGTGCCGCTCGCCGGCCGCGCGGATCTCATGCTGGCCGCGCCCTCCGCCCGCGAACCGCCCCGCCTCGTCCGTCACTTTGTCGGATATTCTTCCGTCGGCCTCAATGGTATCCAGTTGCCCGATCAATTCGACCCTGGGATGG
>JAQGPB010000584.1 GCA_028293265.1 Pedosphaera sp.
ATTGCCGAGCCCGTGCGGTGAGCGGAAGGATGGAGGACGGCTCCAAGCAAAAGCATCCGAACGCCAGAGAAGCGCCAGGCTCCAAATTCCAAATGGCGGAGTTGACGCCTGAACCTCGGATGTTTGCTGGATGTTGGGCTTCATTTTTTGCGATTCGCGCTTGAACCCCGGCCCTTGCATCGCCATAGTCGCTGGCAATTTTAGATGCAACATCATTTCCTTCATGCCTCACGGTTTGTCGCCTGCCTGACAAAATTCATCGTTCCGTCAACTGCACTGGTTCTGCTTGCCGGCATCCTCGCCGCTGCGGACACCAATCAATCAACCAATTCCGCGGCTGCGGCTATGTCCGCGCCTGCTGCGCCCATCGCCCCGGAATTGCAGGTGGTTGACCGCTTTTTGCTCGCCATTCCCAAAAGCGGTTTCGGCAAAACCTATCAATTCACCGCGTCGTTGATTCCCCAGGAACTCGCCGCCACCAGCACTGGCCTGGCGGGAAAAATTGTGCGCTTCGAGCTGTTCCCCGACGGCGTGGACATGTATGAATCCACCCAAGGCCTGGTGGTCACGGAAGACCTGCCGGCGCGGCGGCTGCTGGCTTCGTTCACCATCGTGCGCCAGGATGACGACAAGGTGGTGATTGATTTCAACAAGGGCATGCGCCGCGTTTTCACCTCCTCCTGGACCTCCGGCGGCGGTCTGGACCTTGCCGACCGCGACCGCGTCCTCGAAGTGCCCGAGAGCCGCGTGTTTGAAATGCGCCAGGACAAGGGCCGGCTCATCATCCGCCAAAGCGTCCAGATGCGCAGCCGCGACTTCGACGCCAACCTCGAAGCCCGTTACGAAATGCGTTATTTCCTTTCACCGTACAAGCCGGGCGCGTTTCCCGGCAAGGAACCGAGCATGGTGGATTCGCGTTACACCCGCTTCTTTGAAACCGGCGGCCAGCTCGAACCCGGCACCGGCCGCGTCTCCTCCCGCATTGCGCGTTTCGATGTGAAACACCCGGTTATTTTCTATTATTCCGCCAACACGCCGACGAATTATATCGAGGCCGTCCGCGATGCCATCCTCTATTGGAACCTCGCCTTTGGCAAAGAAATCGTGCAGGCCAAAAAAGCGCCCGAAGGCGTCACCGCGCCGGATGCGGAGTATAACATCATTCAGTGGGTGCCGTGGGACAACGCCGGATTCGCTTACGCGGACGTGCTCATGGACCCGCTCAATGGCGAATCCGAACATGGCCAGGCTTACATCACCAGCGTGTTCGCCTTTGGCGGCCGGGCCAGCGCCCGCCTGCTCCTGCGCAGCATGGAGGAAATCGCCGAGGCGAAAAAGGACGGGAAGAAGAATGGCCTGGATCTGCGCCGTTCGCTGCCGTTCCTGAACTCCACGCCAATGTGCGACATTGATCCGCAAACCTTCGCCGAGCAAATGGCCAAAGGCATTCAGGACGTGCTGGCGAGCGATGAATTGACCGATGCGGCCGTTCTGCATTTGTCGCAGGATTATGTTCGCGAAGTCGTCGCCCATGAAGTCGGCCATGTCCTGGGCTTGCGCCATAATTTCGCCGGCAGCCTCGAAGGCAATCTCACGCGCACCGAATTGGACGACTGGTGCCGCGCTTATGTCACGGGCAAATCATTGGACGACTACACCAACAAAATCCCGTCCAGCTCGGTGATGGATTACAACGGGTTCAAGGCCGCCGCCTTCATCGGTTGGCGCATACGCACGCTCAAGCAGGCGCTCCCTTACGACCGCGCGGCCATCGCCTGGGGTTATTTTGACAGCCCCGAGGCCCGCGAGAAAAAAATGTTCTTCGGCACCGATGAGGACACCTTCCGTTACGGGGATGTGCGCCGGTTCGATTACGGCCCCGACCCGGTGGTCAATGCCTACGCCGAAAACGCGCACTTCATCGAAATGCTTCCGAACACCATCATCGAAACTTTCATCCGCGCCCGCGCCCCGCATAACCCCATGGACCGGGTGCCTTTGGAACAGGTCAATCTGAGCTATACGGCCTACGCCTTCAACATCGCCAATGAATTCGCCGACCTGCTCTCCTGGTTCCGCGCCGAGACCCGTTCTCTGCGCGTCGAGAACCAGTTCGATTTCGTCGGCGATCTGAACCGCAAGGAACGTTACCAGGCGCATTGGCAGTCGCTCACCAACCAGCTTGAACAACTCGGCGGCGTGGACCGCGCCGCGTTTTCCTTCATGCCGGTGGATCTCAAGCTTGACCTGAAAGACAAGCCCGCGGGCATCCCCGTGGCCGAACGTATGAGCGCCACGAACCTCACCGCGCGGTTGGAAAAACTCCTCGTCTCCACCAATTACTCGACCTTCGTCGGCCTTGATGAAAAAAAATACAGCTTCACTAAGGAGGAGCGCGAATTGATCGTCAAGCGCGCCAGGAAATGTTTCGAGGAACTGGAGAAGGAAACCGTCCGCCAGGTCTGCCTCCGCCTCAACACCGCCCAGCGCAATCTCGGCGTCGAAGCCAACGGCGTCGTGGGCGAGAACGACCCCGTTTCCAAGCTCGAGCAGCGCATCATCGAACTCGCCAAGCTCGTCATCCTCGCCAAGGATGATTCCAAGCACATCACCGGCAAGATGGACAAGGCGGTGGTCGAAGTTCCCGAATTCAAGTACGACCAGGCCACCCGCCTCGCCGCGGCGCACATGCTCAGTCCCACCACCGGCTCTTTCCGCAACTGGGCCGACGAAGCGAAATCCGACTTGAACGGGGATTTGAAAAAAGAAGTGGACGCCGCGCTGAACCTCGAGCATTTCAAGGATTTCAAGGCATCCCTCCTGTCGCGTCCCTTGCTGGAATGGTATCAGCAACAACAGGAACTGCTCAGCCAGCTTCCGCTGCCGCCGCCACCAGCCGCCACCGCGCCAAAATAGCGAGCAGCTTTCTACGATTGGCCACGCCGGTGGGGTGGCACGGCCAAGCTGCCCGTGCCGCCGTGCTGCATGGTCTTTGAATTCTTAAACGGGTGTAGCGTCGAGCCTCCGGCTCGACATCGTTTAGGCGGATGATTGCCCATTTAATATTTCAAAAACCATCCAGCCCGGCATGCCGGCTCATTCGCCCTCGCCCCTTGGGGGAGAGAATTCCCCGAACGCACGATTCGCGCCTTGAACCCCCGAACCATCCGACGCTCAAGGTCTTCTCCCTCGCCCCACGACGCAGGAATGGTTCAATGCACGACGTTTTTTTCATGACAGGCCCTCCGGATTCAGCCGCGGTTGATAAATGAGCCGCTGGCCCTGCTGCCAGCA
>JAQGPB010000038.1 GCA_028293265.1 Pedosphaera sp.
TCAACCCTCAACTTTCAACCCTCAACCATTTCGGCGCGGAGTTTCTCACCAAATCAGCGCAAATCCCGCAACCCGCTAATCCCGGAAATTCTGGTACTGCAGCGAAACCGGAAACTCGTGCCCGCGCACCGCGGCGATGACCGATTGCAGGTCGTCACGGCTCTTGCCGGTGACGCGGACCTGGTTGTCCTGAATCTGCGTGGTGACTTTGAGCTTCGTATCGCGGATGAAGGTTGTGACTTGCTTGGCGACCGCGGTTTCAAGGCCCTGCTTGATCTTGATGACCTGTCGGGCGTGGCCCAGGGGCGAAATGTCCGGGTCGAGCTTCTCGACATTCTTCAGACTGATCTGCCGCTTGGCAAGCTTGCCCATGACCATTTCGGCCAGGGTTGTGATGCGGAACTCATCTTCGGCGCTCAGCTTGATTTCATTCTTGTCCAACACGATCTCGGCTTTGACACCCTTGAAATCGAAACGGGTGGCCAGCTCCTTGTTGGCCTGATTGACGGCATTCTCGAGTTCCATCGAGTTGACTTCGGATACGATATCGAATGAAGGCATGAAACAAAAGTAATGCGGCCAACGAAAAAAGAAAGCGGGATTTCTTGGCTCATGGATCGGACCATCGGCCCGAGCGCGGGGAAAGGGCTTTTTGATTGACCTTATTTAAAGGGAGTCGCTAGTTTGAGCGGATGTCCAGTGCCGGCATTGTGGAAAAAATAATGAGTCCTGCGTGGTGGTTTCGACCCCATCAGTTTCAGGCAAAAAAGGCGGCCTTGGCCCCGACCTGATCATTCCTTAATGTCAAAAAACCAGCCGACAACTTTGCTGCCGATCTCCGGCTGGATTGTCGTGTGCGCATTTCTGAACTGTGGCGGCTGGCTGCTGTCGGCTGTCCATCAGCTTAATCTTCTAGGCTACAGCGTGGCCGGGGCAGGCGGGGCGTTGGCGGCGGCGTTCTGGTGGAAGACCAGACCTTCGCGCCCTGCGCCCGGTTGCTGGCGGACAAAACTGCGACGGCGCTTTCGACGGTCATTCCCCCGGGCCTTTCTGGTGTTGGCGTTGCTGACATTCCTTGGCGGGGCGATCCACGCTCCCAACAATTACGACGGACTTGCCTATCGCCTGCCGCGCATCCTTAACTGGTTGGCTGAGGGACAGTGGCATTGGATTCACACGGATTTTCAACGCCTCAATGTGCGCGCCTGCGGAATTGAGTGGATATCCGCGCCGCTGATTCTGTTTTTTCGGACGGACCGGCTGTTGTTCCTGATCAACACGGTTTCCTTCCTATTGCTGCCGGGCCTGTTTTTCAGCGTGTTCACGCGCCTGGGCATCCGCCCGCGGGCGGCGTGGCATTGGATGTGGCTGCTGCCGACCGGCTACAGCTTCCTGCTGCAGGCCGGGAGCATCGGCAATGACCTGTTTGCGGCGGTGTTTGGGCTGGCGGCGCTTGATTTTGCGTTGCGGGCCAAGGATTCCGGACGCATCAGTGATCTATGGCTTTCGGCCCTGGCAGCCGCGCTGCTCACGGGCGGCAAAACCAGCAATTGCCCGCTCTTGCTGCCTTGGCTCATTGCCCTGCTCCCTTCGTTGGGATTGATCAGGAAACGCCTGCTGGCAACGGCCGCCGTAGGCGCGGTGGCAGCGGTGGCTTCGTTCCTGCCCATGGCGGCAATCAATGTCAAGCAATGCGGCGACTGGACGGGGCAGGCGGCGGAACAGGCCACGTTTATGACCGGCCATCCGATGCTGCACGTGGCACAGAACAGCGCGCTGCTCGTGATTCAAAATCTGGTGCCGCCAGTCTTTCCGCTCGCCAGCACCTGGAACCGGGAAGTGATGAAAATCATTCCGACCGGGCTGATGCACAAACTCGAAGACAATTTTGAACCTTCAGGAGCCCACTATTCGCTTCCGGAACTGCAGATGGAAGAGGATGCCGGCCTTGGCTTCGGCGTAAGCCTGTTGTTGTTGCTGACCTTTGCCTGCACGCGCTTTTTGAAACCCGCTGCGGAAGCCCGTTCCCGTCCGCCAGGCTGGCGGCTCTATCAGGCGGCCATTCTGGCAGGGGCGGTGGTTTCGGTGCTGCCATTCATGTGGGTTTCCGGTTCCACCACCACCGCGCGGCTGCTGACACCTTATTACGGCCTGTTGGTGCCCTTGTTTCTCCTCCGGCAATCGGGCGACTGGATACGTAGAAATACCTGGTGGCGTTACGCCGGCCTGCTGGTATTCCTGATCGCAGGTTTGACGGTGATCATTTCCCCGGCCCGGCCGCTCTGGCCGGCGGGTTATGTGCTTTCCAAGCTGGACCACGGCGGCAGTGCGCTGATCAAACGGGCAGAAACGGTTTATGCCGTTTATGGCCAACGGGGAAATGGATTCGCGCCGGTAACTGACCAATTGCCCGCCGACGCGACGGTGCTCGGATTGATTACATTCGATGATCCGGAAACGTCGCTTTGGCTGCCGTTCGGCCAGCGCCGGATTGTGCATGTCAAATCCACCGACCGGCGGGAAGACCTCGACCGCCGCGGCATCAAATATGTGCTGGTAAGCTCAGAATTTCTCTCGTGGCAGCCCGGGCAAACCCCGCAATCGTGGGCGGAAAAGAACCACGCGGAAATCATCCGGGTGGTTCCGCTGACCTTGCGGGCCTCGCGGGGGCCGGTGGATTGGGCTGTGGCCAGGCTGCGGCCGGATGGAACAAAAGGTTTGTAAATGCCGCTTGGGCGATTAGCATGAGATTTTAGCCCGGTCCCGTGCAATAAAAAATGTGCAAAAAACTAAACCGACCAATGCTGTTCCTGATGGAACAGCCTCCTTCATTTGCGCAAGACCTGCCGGGCGCCGCGTGAAAAGACAAGTCTCCGCATCATGGCAAACACACCGATAGAAAAACGAAAAATTGCGGTTCTCATCCCCTGCTATCAGGAGGAAAAGACGATTGAAAAAGTCGTCAGGGATTTCAAGCAGGCGCTGCCGGAAGCCGAGATTTACGTCTTTGACAACAATTGCACGGACAAAACCGCACAGATTGCCCAGGCTGCCGGGGCCATCGTAAGGCGGGAGAAGCGGCAGGGCAAAGGCTATGTGGTCGCGTCCATGTTCGAGCAGGTGGATGCCGACATCTATATCATGGTGGATGGAGATGACACGTATGATGCAAAATCGGTTGATATTCTGTTGGGACCAATCTTGAACGGGGATGCCGATATTACCGTGGCCAGCCGCCTGTATAAGTTCGCGGATGGTTCATTTCGAAACTTTCACATTCTCGGCAACAAGCTCGTCTGCAAGATCATCAATTGGATGTTCGCTTCCGACATCAATGATATTTTTTCCGGTTATCGCGCCTTCACGCGGGAAGCGGCCAAGGTCATACCCATTACTGCGAAGGGCTTTGACGTGGAAACCGAACTGACGTTGCAGGCGCTTTACCGTGGGCTGGTCATCAAGGAAATCCAGGCGCCTTACGGCTCCCGGCCGGAAGGGAGTTTTTCCAAGCTGAA
>JAQGPB010000621.1 GCA_028293265.1 Pedosphaera sp.
GGGTTGCGTGTTGCGTATTGCGTGTTGCGGGGCGGACCGCGATGAAATTGTTTTGTCTTCATAAAGGGGAAAAGCGATTCGATGCGGGATTGTTTTACAGCGGGATAATTTGTCCGGCAAATGTGCGTTCGGCGGCATACGGTGTGCGTTTGCGGGCACAGCTTGGAAATGCGGCCGCTCCGCTGAAGGCGGAAAAAAGCTGTTTGAACTTGCCGTGAAGTTCATGAGCGGCAATGATGGAAACACCTTCACATATGAAATATTTGCTGGTCTTCACCCTTGCCATATCGTTCTCTTTTTCCACTTTCGCTGCTGCGCCGCCGAACATCCTTTTCATCATGAGCGATGATCACGCGGCACATGCCATCAGCGCGTACGGAAGCAAAATCAATCACACGCCGAACCTTGACCGCATCGCGAACGAAGGCATGCGGTTCGATCATTGCTTCTGCATCAATTCGATCTGCACGCCGAGCCGTGCCACGATTCTCACGGGCAAATACAGCCATATTAACGGCGTACCGGTCTTCAACCGCTTCGACGGCTCGCAGCCGACGGTGGCGAAATATTTGCAGGCGGCGGGTTATTACACGGGCATGATTGGAAAGTGGCATTTGGGCAGCGACCCGACGGGATTTGATCAATGGAGCATTCTGCCGGGACAGGGCGTTTATTTTGACCCGGTGTTCATTGATCGGAATGGCCGGCATACGAACAACGGTTATGTCACGGATGTCATCACCGACATGGCGATTGATTTCCTGAAAAACCGGCCGAAGGACAAGCCGTTCTTTCTGATGTGCCATCACAAGGCGCCGCATCGCAACTGGCAGCCGAACGAGAAATACAGGGAGATGTTCGCCAAGCTCACGATTCGCGACCCGGACACATTGCGGGATGATTACGCGACGCGGACGGACGCCATTCGCGAATGCACGCAAAAAGTTTTTCAAGACCTGACGCGGAACGATCTCAAGCTCGAACCGCCCGCGGACCTCAAAGGCCCCGCGCGGAACCAGTGGCTCGCGGTCAAACCCACGCAAGTCGAGACGACGGTGGACGGCAAGCTGGTGACCCTGACCGGCGACGCGCTGAACGAGTGGAAATACCAGCGTTACATGCAGGATTATCTGGCGTGCGTGCAATCGGTGGATGAGAACGTGGGCCGCTTGCTGGATTGGCTGGATAAAAACGGACTGGGCACAAACACGGTGGTCATCTATACGAGCGACCAGGGATTTTTCCTGGACGACCATGGATTGTTCGACAAACGTTTCATGTATGAGGCATCGGTTCACATGCCGTTCATGGTGCGCTGGCCGGGAGTCATCAAGCCGGCGAGCTCGCAGGAGGCAATGGCCATCAACGCCGATTTCGCGCCGACTTTCATGGGCTTGGCCGGACTGGCGGTGCCGGCGGACATGCAAGGGCGCAGTCTGGTGCCGCTGCTCAAAAGCCAGACGCCCTCCGATTGGCGCACCAGTTATTATTACCGTTACTACCATGATCCCGGCGATCACAACACCCGTGCGCACTACGGCGTCCGCACGACAACGCACAAGCTGATTTACTTTTGGAAAAAGGATCAGTGGGAAATGTACGACCTCGTAAAGGACCCCGACGAACTTCACAATATTTATTCTGACCCCGCGCAACAAAAAGTCGTCGCTGAATTGAAAACGGAACTTTACCGCTTGAAGAAGGAACTCAAGGACGACGATCAGTTTGCCTGGGAACAACCCGGCAACGGAGTGGATCCCCAACCGCCAGCACGGAAAGAAAAGCAGAAATAAGGAAATTGGCCCGCGAATAAGCGCAAAGATGAAACCGACAAACAAGGGATAGTTCGTCCCCTCAGTTCCGATTTTTTCGCGTCATTTCGCTCTTTATCGCAGGCCATTCCCCTTTTGTGCTGTTTGTGCTTTTTTGTGGCCATTTCCGTTTCGGAGCATTTCCCTCCATCTTTCGTCTAATAAACCGCACAGTTGGGTGTCATGGATGGTAAGAAACGATGTTCTCTTGCGACCCATAGGCCGGGAAAGTTCAATAAATGAGCATGATTGCGGAGATTCATAACGCATGGCTGTGATGCCGCCAGACGAAATCAGCCCGCCGCCCGGCCCGGAAACGATCGAGCAGCTTTTTGCCGCGCTCGAGTCGCCCTTGCTGAGCTATGCCTGCCGTCTCGCCGGCGAGATCAGCGTCGCCGAGGACCTCGTTCAGGAAGCGTTCATGAAACTTCACGCACAATTTGATGATGTCCGTGAACCGCGCCGGTGGCTTTACCGCACCGTCCACAACCAGGCGCTCAATTATCGCCGTCAAGCTGGCAAGATTGTCTCGCTTGATCTCGCCACGCCGTCCGGCGCGCCCGCCAACACTGAACTCGCCGATCCGCAATCGCTGCCCGACGAAGAAATCGCCCGCTGGGAAGGCATCGGCCTGGTGCGGTTGAGTCTGGAAACGCTGGACGAACGCAGCCGCGAACTGGTGCGGCTCAAGTTCGACGAAAATCTTTCCTACAAGGAAATCAGCGTCCGCACCGGGCTGAAAGTCGGGCACGTCGGTTATCTCTTGCACCATGCGCTCAAAGGCATTGCCGATGAACTCGCCAAAAACGGAGTTGTCCCATGAACGACGATTTCCTCCAAAAACCGCAGGCGGAACTGGAAGCGCGGGTGACGGCTTTGCTGCTCGGCGAACTGACCGGCGCGGAAGCCGCGTCGCTGCGCCAGGCCATCGAGGACGACCCGCAACTTGCCGCGCTGCATGAACGCTTGAAAAAAACGGTCGTGCTGGTCCGCGAAGTCGCGGCGAGTCCTATCCAGCCGGCGGCCATACAATCCGCACCGCTCAAGTTGTCGGAAGAGCGGCGGCAGAAATTGCTGGCGCAATTTAAGACGGTTACTTTAGCGCCGAAGGAAACGACCAAGCCCCACCGTAAAGTGACGATGCGACTCGTGGAACTTGCCGCCGTTCTAGCACTCATGGCAGTCCTGGCGGGGCTCTTGATGCCAAGCTTGGCCAAGTCCAAATCGAAGGCGGTGTCTGTCTCCATCAGGAGCAACTTGCGGCAGATCGAGTTGGCTAAACGAATGTGGGCCTCGGACAATAACAAGTCAGCCACCGACGTGCCGACGCTCAAAGACATGGAGCCTTACATGGGCCGGGGTTCCCAGGTTTTGCCGCCGTCCATCGCGGGCGAAAAATATGTGATTGGCCGCGTTGGTGAGTCGCCTTCCGTGGAATTGGATGCGGCAGATGCAAAAAAGCTGTTCGGCAAGCCTGGAGACGCCAGGCTCTCGTTTGGCGGTTTGCGAAGTTTTGAAGCCAAGCCCAGCAGTGAGTCTGTTGGCCAGCAAGCCCGGATTGATGCGAACGGACGG
>JAQGPB010000001.1 GCA_028293265.1 Pedosphaera sp.
AATCACCCGGCGGGAAATGACGCTGGGTTTGGCCACGTCCGGTGACAGGACATCCGTCCGGCGGCCATCGACCAAATCCATGTACAGCACCGGATGAATCTCATCTGTTTCCTGGAAATACGAATAAAAGGCGCACGCATCCCAGGCAAACAATTCATCGGCGATCCCGGCGATGCTTCGGGCGGCTTCCTGCGGCGTGGTTGCAGTCACCAGGTCGCGGCCAAGTTTGGAAAAGGCGACGGCATATATCTCGGCCTGTTTGCGTTCCGTGATGTCGCGGTAGCTCCAGACGCGGCCCACGCTGTTCTCGCCTATCCGCTGTGGTTTCGAGTGCCGCTCGAAAATTCTCCCGTCCTTGAATTCCAAAAGCTCCACTCCTTCCCGGTCCGGGTCGCCGTTCAACTCCTTTACTCCAGCCAGAAATTGCCGGGGATACTTCAATTGAACCATCACAGTCTCGAGTATGTGTTGATCGTCCCGCGTATCCAACAGTTCGCGCGGGATTCGCCACATCGCCGCAAACCTTTCGTTCACTTGCGTCACCTTGCCATAAAGGTCAGTGACCAGAATCCCATCGGCGGTGGATTCGAGGGTGGCATGCAGCAGGGACAAAGAACCGGCCAATTCCTGCGTGCGCTCATTCACGCGCTGCTCCAGCTCGCCATGGGTCTTTTGCAAAGCCCCATCCCGCTCCTGGATCTGGGTCAGCATTTCGTTAAACCCGTCAATCAATACACCAATCTCGTCCTGGTTTTGTTTGACGGCGCGCAAGGTATAATTCCGATCCCGCGCCACGGCGCGGGTGGTTTGCACCAGGTCCAGGATGGGTTTGGAAATCAGGCGCTGCAGCCGGGCCGAGAGCAGATATGCGGTCAGCAGCGTGATCAGGAAAACCACCAAGGCAATGACGGCATACTCCCGCAACCGTGAATACAAGGCCCCCATGTCCAAGACGATATAGACCGCTCCAACGGCATCACCTTTGTTATCAATGGGGTCGAACAGCGTCAGTTCCTGCCTGCCGAAGTCGTGCCCGCTTCTCTGGTATGGGGGCGGCACCAGGGCCCGGCCGTTATTCGGGCGTTCATAGCCGGCAAAAACCTTCCCGTCCTTGGTATAAATGAAGGCACCCACAATGTTTGGCTCAGCCTTGAGCCCGGCCAGGGTTTCCTCGGCGCTCTTGGCATCGTTGAAATCAATGGCGGCGGCACAATATTGCCAATTACATCTGCCATGATGGTCAGGTCCCGCAACATGGTGGTGCGGAAGGAAACTACCTCGTAAGTGGCAAAGGCGGCGCAGGCCAGCAGCAGCGCCACCGTGGTGGTCCCCATGATGATGACCGTCTGCTTGAATTGGATGGAGGCGTTTTTAAGTGATTTCATGCTGGTTGCCTAGGGTTTGCCGTGAACGCTGTCGGCCACGCTCAACAGTTTGGAGCTTAGTTTCAGCTTCGCCAGCCGGGCTGCGTTCAGATCAATTTCCAAACGCACCTTGCCATCCTTCTTCGTGAAATTGATGATGCCCCCTTGCTGCGTGAATTGCTCGCTCTCGCCCACCGTCAAGATCGGAGCCGCCTTGAGCTTCGCCAGAATTTCTACCACGCGTTTCTTCTCGGCAGAACTGATGAACAGAATCTGGCAATTCGTGCAGACATCGTCTTTGGCAAACTGTCGCACCTCGATGGCCTGACCGCCGATGGTCTTCCCCGTCACTATCGCCTCCACTTTCTCTCCAAATTTTTCGTCTCCGAGCACGCCGATGACAAAAGGAGAACCCGCCTGAGGTAGGCTTTCGGCCGGCCAGTCCACGTACTTCGTAAAATTGAGCAGGAACAGGGCCTTGACCTGATATTCGGTGAGCGCGGGAGATTCCCCCCCCGCTTTGCAAACGAGCGTCAATGCCAGCATGGCGCATAGCATCAGGGCGCGGCTTACCCGGACGCTGAACGCACATCGTGCCCGCCGTCGGCCGGTATCTTGCGCCCGATTCATTGGTAATTGATCTTTCATGTAAAAATATGCCGTATCTTGTCGGCTAAAAGCGCCAGGTGACCTTTCCGAAAATGCTGCGCGGTATTTCCGTCAGCACCGGCGTCCGTTGGCTCCCGAATTCCAGATGCTGGTCGTTGAACAAGTTCTGGCCCCAGATGCCTAGCTCCCAAGCCTTGTTGGGCCGCCAGACCAGTCCCAGATCCACCCGGGTATAGGCCGGGATGGGATGGGTGAAGGCGGGGACGTCGGCATTGGCAAGTTGGCTCACATAAAAGAGCGAGGCATTCAGTTCAACCGCGCGGGTCAGGTTCAAGTAGGAATGAAGCTGGAACTGATGCTGCGGGCTGTCTCCCGATGCCAAATTACTCGGAGTCAACCGCATGTGCAGCCAGGAATAGCTGCCCATCAATTTCCAGTCCTCGGTGACCTGCCATTGGGCCGATAATTCCGCGCCATAGGTGTTGGCGCTTCCGCCGTTTTGGATAAGTTGGGGAATCACCACATGTGGCACCGGCGCCGCTTCGAAGAAGGGTGTGCCCGTGATGCTTGTATTCAAATCGTGATAGACATTGTAGAAGGTGGCCAGGTCAAAGGACAATTTCGGGGTCGGCTCGATCCGATAGCCCAATTCATAAGCAATCAACTCCTCTGAGTGAAAATTGGGATTGCCGTAAAGACTGACGAGCAGCGGCAGCGGACTTCCCGGGGGAGAGGGTGGGATGACGGACTGGTTGTAAAGTATGTCTTCATCAGCCCGCGAAGGGGTTCTGACAGCGCGCGACATGGCACCCCAGAAGGTTTGCTTCTCCGACGGAATCCAGAGCAGCCGCCCGCTCGGTTGGACTTCAAATCCAGTATCGGAATTATGCTCAAATTTTGAGCCGAGAATCAGATGCAACCGGTCCTTGATCACTGAAACATCATCCTGCACAAACGCGCTGAGGACATGTTCATAATTCCGTTCTGGAGTAAAGGTCAAATCGAAGGAGGGCGGAACATCATCCATCCAGTAACGAACGCCGGCCCCCCAGACAATATCCTGACGCTCTCCCAGCGCAAACCGATGTTGCAAATCAAGATCATAAACGTCCAGCGTGTCCCTAAACGGGGCTTCATTGACCAGAGTGTGGTCGTAGTACCCCTGTAAAGTCAGCTGGGAGCTGTCCGAGAAATCATGGGTCCAGCGCGCGAGCACATTGTCACCGGTCTTGCGGTTTATTGCGGAAAAATCCTTTGCATTCGGCGCCATCAGGCTTACGGATCGTGTCAGATCTCCAAAATCACCTTGGAAGTGATCACCTTGCAAGGTGAAGCGGTCACCGGCCACCGGCTCCCAATCCAATCGTCCACCGCCGTGCAAGATGTTCCGCGCGTCGGGCGTTTCATTGCCATTCGAGTCCACGAACCCGTCATTGTTCGCATATTGCACATTAACCCGGTAAAACAGATTGGTTGTAAATTGTCCGCCATAGCGCAGGCTCGTCAAAGGCTGAAGTTCCGTGCCACCGCCCGCGGAAATAAGCAGTCCCTGCGTTTCCTTCGCGCTCTTGGTGTTGATATTGATCACCCCGTTCACGGCATTGGCCCCCCAAAGAGTTCCGCCGGGTCCCCGGATCACTTCAATCCGATCCAAGTCTTCCAACACCAGATCCTGCATTTCCCAAAACACTCCGCCAAAACCTGGATCGTAGATGGACCTGCCATCAATCATTACCAACAGCTTATTTGCAAACTGGTTGTTGAAGCCGCGGGAGCTGACGGCCCAATCGCTGGAATTGACCTGTGCCACGTCCATGCCCGGAGCCAGGCGAAGCGCCTCGGGAAGGCTCGTGATACCCAAGCGGCTGATGTCCTCCTGCGTGATCACGAAGATGGCCGCTGGCGACTGGTTCAAAGACGTCTCCTTTTTGGACACGGAAGTGACCTGAATGTTTACCAACTGATCCAGCGTGAGATTGGCCGAATCTTCGAAAGACTTGGGCGCGGAGTCACCCGCATGCACGCCAGCAACCATCAGGCTGGTTACCGCCATCAGGCCGCATAACCTCTTAAACTGGGCTGTTTTCAAATGTCTTTCCTTTTCATATTGGACGGATTGCGGGAAAAGTGGTGCGTTACGAGCGGTTATAAAACCCTTCGTGTCCCTGCCACTTGATTGCTGTGTAACGTCAATGAGCGTCACCATTGTGGAACAGGACTGAGCACTCCCGGAACCGCGAGGGGGATATGAGGCCGTTTAAAAAGCTTATTCCTTAGTCAGCCAGCATCCTACAGCCGGATTTTGCCGCGAAATGTGCGAATCTTGCACCGCCAGTGAAGAGGGATGCGATTAAAATGGGGGAAGCGGTGCAACACTTCCATTTAGTTAAGAGCCTATCCCGATTGGAGAAACGGCTTCTCTCTTCTCCCTCCACCCCCATTGGGGCAGTGGGCCGGGGCACTCCCATTTAGTTAAGGCTGGCCCAAATACTCCAGCGCGGGTGGGGCGAGCGTCCCCGCGAGCCTTCTTCTCCCTCTCCCTGCGAGGAACGAACGGGGACCACAAAACGCGTAGCGTTCGTCTCTACTGGGGAAACTAAATCGTGGCGAGCTTGGGAAGCCATTGGGCCGGGGAGCGGGGAGCGCCACGCCTATCGGGATAGGCTTTTAGGAGATTCCCCCATTCGATGTTCGATGTTCGATGTTCGATGTTCGATGTTCCCGGTTAATGGTAAGTGGGCGAGCCGCGTCAATCCCAAACGCGTCCTAATGATTCGGGAAAATTAACGGGGACCTGATTTGCGGCGCGGGCCAAGGGCGGCTTCGCCGCGTTCGCCGGTTTTGAGCCGCAACGAGTCGAGGACAGGCAGCACAAAAATCTTCCCGTCTCCGCGCAAACCCGTATGCGTGCTTTTATAAATCGCCTCCAGCACAGCCTCCACTTCCTCATCGTGGCAGGCGATTTCCAGACGGCATTTTCGGATCAGTTCCAAGCCGGCGTATTCGCGGTGCTCCGGATGATCGCGATCATGCTCTTGTCCGAATCCTTGCGCCTCAGTCACCGTCAGGCCATGGACGTGATGGTCCGCGAGCGCCTGGGCGACCCGGCTGAGCTGGTTGGGTGAAATGATGGCGAGGACAAGTTTCATGCTGGTTGGAATTAATATTCCGGACGCTCAGTTTCGAAGAGCGGATAAAGCACCGGCAGGATGAACAGCGTCAACAACGTCGCCGTAACCAAGCCGCCAATGATGACCACCGCGAAGGGCCGCGAAGTTTCCGCGCCCACGGCATGCGAGAGCGCCGCCGGCAGCAGCCCCAGGGCCGCCATCGCCGCCGTCATCACCACCGGCCGCACGCGCGAAAGCGCGCCTTCACAGACCGCGTCCCGCATCGCTTTGCCTTCCCGGCGCAGCTCGCGAATCCGCTCCAGCAGCAGCACCCCGTTTTGCACGGAGACGCCAAACAGTGCGATGAATCCCACCAGCGCCGAGACGGAGAGCGTCAGTCCCGCCAGCGGCAACGCCAGAATCCCACCCACCGCCGCAAACGGCACGTTTAACAAGATCAGGAAAGCCAGCTTCCCGGAATCGAACGCCGTGAAGAGCAGAAAGAATATGGCGACCAGCGTGATTGGCACGATGATTTCCAGCCGTTTCACCGCGCGCTGCTGGTTTTCAAAGGAGCCGGTCCATTCGGTGCGATAGCCGGTCGGCAATGGAATTTGCGCCACCTTCTTTTGCGCCTCCGCCACCAGCGAGCCGAGATCGCGTCCCCGGACGGAAAGCTTCACCGCGATGCGGCGCGCGTTCTCTTCCCGGAAAATGCGGGCAAAGCCGCGATGAACATCCACCGCGGCCAATGCTCCCAAGGTCAACCGCTCGCCGTTCGATCCAAAAACGGGAATGTTGCGGATCGAATTCAAATCGGAAACGGAGCGGGGGATCAATTTCACGGCGAGATCGAAACTGCGTTCGCCTTCCAAAACCTGCGTCGCCACGGCACCGCCCAATGCGGTCTCCACCACGGATTGCACGTCGGAAATGGACAATCCGGCGCGCGCGATGGCGGCCCGGTCAATCGTGATCTGCACTTGCGGTTGGCCCAGCAATTCGTCTGTCCCCACGTCCGTCGCGCCGGGAACTTTTTTGACCACGTCGGCCATCTGGTTGGCCAGCGATTGCAATTTGACCGGGTCCTCGCCGAAGATTTTGATGCTCAATTCACTTTTGATCCCGGAGATGGCTTCATTGACGTTGTCCTCAATCACCTGGCTGAATTGAAACTGCATGCCGAGGATTTCCATCAGCTTTTGATTCATGGCCTCGGACAAACCCTCGCGCGTGGTGGCCGTCTTCCATTCCGAGCGCGGCCGCAATTCAACCGCGCATTCCACGACGTCAAAGCCGTTGACGTCGGTGCCGTCGTCCGGCCGCCCCAACTGGCTCACCACGGTCATCACTTCGGGGAACGAAGCCAGCGTAGTGCGGACTCGCTGTACCAATTTCGTGGCTTCGCTCGGCGCAATGGTTTCCGGCATGAACCCGCGCACCCAAAGCGAGCCTTCGTCCAGCTTGGGCAAAAATTCCGAGCCCATGAAAGAAAGGCTCACGCCGGCAACGATGAGGCTGGCCACCGCCGCGCACAGCAGCCCAAGCCTGGCATTGAGCGCCCATTCCAAGGCGGGCCGGTAAACCTTGAGCAGATTGCGCACAAGCCAGGATTCCTGCGCGGCAATTTTATTTTTCACCGCAAAGCTGGCCAGGATCGGCACGACCGTCAGCGCCAGGATGGTGCCCACCACCAGCGCGAAGGTCAGCGTCAACGCCATCGGTTGGAAAATCTTTCCCTCCACCCGCTGCATCGTGTAGAGCGGAATGAAGGCGGTCAGCAAGATTGCCTTCGAGAATAGGATGGGCCGGCCCATTTGCGAAACCGCCTCGACAATGGTCGCCGGGAGCGAGCGCGGCTTGTCCCGGCGTTCCTCCAGCAAGCGCAGGAGATTCTCGATGATCACCACCGCCGAATCCACGATGATGCCGAAATCAATCGCCCCCATCGAAATCAAATTCGCCGGGATGCCGCGCAAATCGAGCAGCAGAAAAGCGCCCAGCAGCGAGAGCGGCACCACCAGCGCCACGACCAGCGCGGAACGGAAATTGCCCAGGCCCAAAAAAAGCACCAGCACCAGCAGCACGAGCGCGATGCCTTCAATCATGTTCTTCCGCACGTTGTGCAAGGTGCGGTCAATCAATTCTGTGCGATCATAATGCGGAATCAACTGCACTCCCGACGGCAGGTCGTGCCGGTTGATCTCCGCCACCTTCGCCCGCACCCGGTCCAACACTTCCAGTGCGTTCTCTCCTTTGCGCAACAGCACGATGCCCTGCACCACATCGTCATCATTCTCGTTGCCCATGGTCTTGCCCACCTGGCCCAGGCGAAGCTGGTTGCCGATGGTCACCGTGCCGAGGTCGCCAATCCGGATCGGCGTGCCATTGCGGGTGTCCACGCCGATGGCCGCGATGTCCGCCGTGTTCTGCACAAAGCCCAGCCCGCGCACGACATACAATTCCGGCCCGTGTTCGATGTAGGAACCGCCGCCATTGCGATTGCCGTTGGAAAGCGCGTCGAAAACCTGCTTGAGCGAAACCCCGTACGACTTGAGCTTGATCGGATCAATCAACACCTGGTATTGCTTCGTCGGCCCGCCGAAGCCGACGACATCCACGACTCCCGGCACGGTGCGAAATTTTTTCTCCACCACCCAATCCTCCAGCGCCTTCAACTCGACCGGTGGAAAGCCGTTCTTGGCCTTGAGGGTGTAGCGGTAAATCTCGCCCACCGGGGTCGCGTCCGGCGAGAGGCTGGCCTGCGCGCCAGTCGGCAGCGTGACCGCGGAAAGATGCTGAAACGCCTGGTTGCGGACGTAGTCCCCATTCGCATTGTCTTCAAACACGATGGTGACCACCGACAGCCCGAAGAGCGAGATCGAGCGCATCGAGGCGCGCTTGGGAATCCCGTTCATTTCATTTTCCACCGGGATGGTGATGAGCCGCTCCACTTCTTCCGCCGCATGGCCCGGAAAAAGCGTGATGATCTGCACCTGGACATTGGTGACATCGGGATAAGCTTCGACCGGCAGCCGTTGAAACGCGGAGATGCCGGCGAAGACAAACAGCCCGAGCAGCACCAGCACAATGGCCCGGTGACGCAACGCGTAGGAGGTGAGTGTGCCGATCATGATTTGTCCGTGGAATCCATCAATGCCTGCAGCAACAGGCATCCCTCGGTGACCACCTTCTGGCCCGCGTTGACTCCATGAAATACCTGGACCTTGCCATCCTGTTCCGTCCCCAGCTTCACGACCTGACGCTGATATTCCCCGGGAGAAGTTTCAATGAACAGGTAGTATTGATTGTCCTTCATGAAAACCGCCTTCGAGGAAATCTCCACGCTGGACGGCGCGGTTTTGATCGCGTCCGCCGTCACATCCACCGTCACGTACATTTCCGCCTTGAGCAGCTTGTCCGCGTTGTCCACGATGCCGCGGACCTTGACGGTGCGGGTGGTCGGATCCAGCGAATCGCCAATGTTTTCGAGCGTTCCTTCAAAAACCTTGTCCGGATAAGCCCGCGAATAAATGCGCAGTTGCTGCCCCGGTTGCAGCGAGGAAATGTCCGATTCCGAAACGTCCAACTGCACCCAGAGCTTGGTCGGATCGCTCACCACAAACAGCGGCGCAAGCAGGTTCGGCGCGTTGGCCAGCATCATGTCGGCGCGCACTTCCTGGCCCGGTGTGACATTCCGCTCCACCAGCACGCCGGACAAAGGCGAGCGCAGCAAATACAATTCATCGCTCCCTTTGTCATCGCCGCCATAAAGCGCCAGGCGCGCCAGGGCCCGGTCGCGCTCGGAAATCGCGCTGGCATAAACCGCCTCGGCACTTTCCACGTCCTTCACCGGCGCTGCGCCGTGCGCCTGCAATTCCTTCTCGCGCGCCAGGGTACGGTCGGCCAGTTGCAAATCGCTCGCCGCTTTGCGCGCATCTGCGCGGGCCTGCCCGAAATCAGGCGAGTCAATCTTTGCCAGCGGATCGCCGGCGGAAATTGGCTGCCCCAGCGTCGCGACAATCGCGCTGACGCGTCCCGCCACCGGCGTAAAAATGCGCACCGTCGCGTCATCGTTCCACAGCAACCTCCCAGTCAGGTGGGTGATCGCAAGTTTTCGCGGTTCGGCGGTTTCCACCGAGAGCGAGGTTTTTTGCGGCGCATCCGCCGGGATGATCACCTTCTCGCCATCCACTTTGGGCGCGGGAGTTTCCGCCACTGGTTTCTCCGCCGCATGGCAGCCGAGCAGGCCAACCACCGCCAGCCAGCCAAACCGCTTCCACAGCGACGACATTTGAGTTCGTTCTTGGTAGGGACGGCGCGCTGCGC
>JAQGPB010000011.1 GCA_028293265.1 Pedosphaera sp.
CAGGCAAGCGAAGGGTTCAACCTTTTCGTCAAGCGATTGACGGAGAAGGCGGAGTTGAAGCGGGAATCAGATTCGAAGGAGATGCTGGAAATCGGCACGGAAGGCTGGCCATTTCCCATTCCGCTGGTGAAACAGGATGGCCACTGGTTTTTCGACACCGAAGCGGGCAGGGAAGAAATTCTCAACCGCCGCATCGGCGCGGATGAATTGGGTGCGATCAATGTTTGTCATGCTTATGTGGATGCGCAACGGGAATACTCCGGCAAGGACCGAAATAATGATGAGGTGCTCGAGTACGCCCAGCATCTGCGGAGCACGCCGGGCACGCATGACGGGCTTTATTGGCCGGTGCGCAATGAGCATGATGAGATCAGCCCGCTCGGGCCTTTGATCGCGCAGGCGCGCGAGGAGGGATACCATCGCCGCACCGGCATGATGACGGAGGACCATCCCGCGCCGTATCACGGTTATTATTTCAAGATCTTGACGCGGCAGGGCAGCCATGCGCCGGGCGGCAAGTACAGTTATATCATCAACGGCCACATGATCGGCGGCTTTGCGCTGGTGGCCTGGCCGGCGGAGTGGGGCAACACCGGCGTGATGACCTTCATCGTCAACCAACGGGGGAAGGTTTTACAGAAAAATCTCGGGCCCAAGACGGCAAACATCGCCAGGGCCTTGACCACCTACGATCCCGACAGCACGTGGACGCCCGTCGCGGGAAAATAGCAACTTCACTGGTTCCACAGCCAGGAAATCTTTGAAAACTTGGCGGCCTTTTCGCGTCTGCCAAATCAGGCATTTACTCGGCCGCTGAAAAAGGGCTTACTTACCGCCAAGGAATATGAAAAGCGAACCCGTCCAAAAGCAGACCATTTTTGCACCGCTACGTGCCGTCCGTGCCTTCACCCTGATCGAACTCCTCGTCGTCATTGCGATCATCGCGATCCTGGCTTCGTTGCTGCTCCCGGTGCTCGGGCGCGCCAAGCGGACCGCCTATCGCGTCCAATGCGTCAACAACCTCAAGCAACTCGGTGTCGCCATCAATCTTTACGCCGATGACCACGGCGACGCCCTTCCCGGCCCGGTTTGGCAGGGCCTGTTCCATGTCTATGACGACAAGACAACCTTGTTCATGCCTTATTACATCGCCACCTATCTCAGCCAACCCGCCCCGTCGCCGACGGTTCAAGTGGCCAAGACCGCCATCTGTCCCGCTTCCGCCCATACTTCGGCTTGGAAAGATTTTCCGCTGTCCGCGCCGGTCACAACGCTCTCCCAACCCATCAGCTACATTGTCACCGTCACCGTCACCAACCTTGCCGATGATCTCGTCACGCGTCCCTTCGGTTATCCCTACGACTTGCTGCCCGCAGTGTATCCCGGCATGACGAATGAGCCGACCAAGCGCGTAAGACAAATCCGGAACCCTTCCGCCGCCTGGGCCATCGTTGATGCCGACCAGGAGACTGCCGTGTCCTTTGCGGGCTATTACCCGTACCTGCCCGAGAATAAAATCCACGGTGCCGTCCGCAATCAGCTTTATTTCGACTGGCACGTCGAAGCGGTCAAGGATTGACGCTGATCCGTGAACGATTTTTTTACAGATAAGCGGCCAAATGCGGGCGTAGGCGGACTTAGGCGTTGGTTGGCTTGTTTTTAAAGGTTGAATTGATTGTTTTCGTGGATTCCATCCCTTTCCACGCCCTCAATCGTCAACCACCCCGTCAACCATTCTATCAAAGAACCGCCCTGCTCATACCCGGCTGATAATAGCACGGATTTTGGATTGTGCAAATGCTGCAAGGCAACGCACATCTCAATGCGAAGGGCGGCCATTTCTGGCCGCCCTGATTGAGGAAATGAAACGTGGTTTTCTACGCGCTTTGCGGTTCCTTCACCTTGGGTGCCTGGGCATCTCCACCTTCGCCAACGATGTGGACGACTTTATAGCCACCTTGGGTCTTGAAATAGACCAACAACAGCAGGTAAATGCAGGCCATCGTCGCCGGTATGGCCGAATCGGCCTTCAGCGTCTTGCGGTCGCCCAGGATGCTGGCCTCGGCGACGGCCTTTTGATCCGGCGTGCGCTTGGCAATGTCAGTCTTCTGTGCTTCGGCAAGCTTCGTGCCGTCCAGACCCTTAACTTCACCGAAAATGAGGAACTTGCTGGTGGTTGCGGCCTGATACTGCGCATACACGGCCGGGTTGGATTGTTGTAATGCCTCGCCTGCGAAACGGTCTTTCGCGTAACCGAGACCGGGGGAACCAATCATGCCGGCGGACAACATTCCGATGCCGCCCATGATGCTGATGGCGACGGCCCCCGTACGAGGAAACCGGTCGGAAGCCACGGCGAGCATTGTCGGCCAGAAGAAGGTTTTGCCCAAAGCATAGACTGAAAGGGCAATCATCGCGCCGATAAAGGATTCGATGCCGCTGACAAGATTCAAACCAACACAGGCCAGCGAGGCGCATATCGTCAGGAGGCCCACCGGCGAAAGCCCGAGAGTTTTCTCCACAAAATTCGCGCAGAAGCGCAGCATAAACATCAGCAATGAAGTATAGACGAAAAGGATTTTGCCCTGCGAGGTGGTGAGAATGTTTCCGGTGATGTTCTGAATCCAGCCATCGGTGCCGAGTTCAACGGCGCCCACAAGTGCATGAGTAAGGAAAAGGACAAACAGCAACCAGTGGCCAATCGAAAATCCGGTCATGAGGCCAACGGCGATCAACAGAATCCCGCCGAGACCATACGAGATGGGATTGGACAAGCTCAGCGCGTTTTGGAAGAAGAGCACCAGCAGGTAACAGGCAACCAGGGAGCCGAGGATGCCAACGTCCTTGAACATCTCGCCCAGTTTAAGGCCTTTGGTGGAAGCTTCCGATTTGGGAAAGTGTTGCCCCATGAACAGAACACCGTAAAGGACCGTGGGCGCGAGATAGAGGGAGAGTTGAAGTTTCCAACTCATCTGCATCTGGTCGCCAAGCACCCAACCAATCACACCGCCCAACACGAGGCCCGCCGGCCAGCTTGCATGCAGGATGTTCAGGTAATGTGTCCGGTTATGTGGAAACAGCGTCGCGACAAGCGGATTGGCCACTGCTTCAAGGGTTCCATTGGCATAGGCAAAAATGAACATGCCCCAATAAAGATAATTGTAGGCCGTGACTTGGGCCATGCCCTTGGTGGCGGCAAAGGTCACAAAGGCTGACAACACATGGAGGATGAACGCCAGCGCGACGAGCTTGCCGTAGCCGATTTTGTCGCATAGCACGCCGCCGATGATGATGCCGAAGCAGAACCCCGAAAAACCCGCGCCACCGATGGCCCCCAGTTGCGCTCCGGTGAAACCGAAATCAGCCCCCCAATTGGCAAAGATACCGCCGCGGACGGCGAATCCGACACCTGCCGCCAGAATTGCCATCGAACCAGCAAAAAGAAGCCGTTTTGAGTTTGGCGCTATGCCATTTGCATTTTCCATATTTATTTAATTTGAGGTTAACTGCGAAAATCCGGCAACTTCACGATTTCCCCGCCGCGCATGGCCGATTCATGCGCGCATATTCCCGCACAGGTCCAGTTCACTGATTGATACACATCCGGAAAGGACGGACGCCCCTCCATGATGCTCATGATGAATTCGTTCGCCAGATGCGGATGCGAACCGCCATGCCCTCCGCCCTGGATGAACGACAGATGCGCGTGTTCACCGTCATACACGCCCTTGGTCGTGAACCGCCGGATCGGTTCCGGCAACAGATGTCCGTAATCGGGCACCTTCACCTTTTCAATCTTCTCGCCGCCGACGTGCAACACCGGGTCGTCGCCTTCGGTCAACTGCCATTCAAAGGAAGTGTTTTGCGCATACACGTCAAAACTTTCCCGGTATTGGCGGGCCGCGTTGAACAGGAAGCGGGTCACTTCAAAGCCGACGTCCTGGTTGCGGATTTTGAAATGCGCGGTCTCGAACGAAAACGGCGAGCCGTATTTCGCGATCAAATTCTCCGCGATCCGCCCCGAGCCGATGCACGAAACGTAATCGGCCTCGCCCTTCACAATGGCCAGGCAGGGGCTGATGCAGTGGGTCGCGTAGTGCATGGGCGGCAGGCCTTCCCAATAGCCGGGCCAACCCTCCATGTTCTGCAAATGCGAGCCGCGCATGAATTGGATGCGTCCCAGCTTCCCGGTGTCGCGCAATTCCCGCACGTAAAGAAATTCGCGGGAATAGACCACCGTCTCCATCATCATGTAATTCTTCTTCGCCTTTTGCGCGGCCTTGACGATCTGCTTGCATTCCTCGACGGTCGTGGCCGCCGGCACGGTGCAGGCAACATGCTTGCCCGCCTTCAGCGCGGCAATGCTTTGCGGCGCATGGAGATGGATCGGTGAATTGATGTGAACGACATGGACATCCGGGTCCTTGAGCACATCCTCGAAGCTCAGGAAGCGCCGGGCGACGCCGTATTGGTTGCCCACCTGGTCCAGCTTTTCCTTGGTGCGCTGGCAGATGGCGTACATGTTCGTGTGGGGATGCCGCTGGTAAATCGGAATGAACTCGGCCCCGAAGCCCAGGCCGACAATCGCCACATTGATTTTCTTGTCGCTCATCGTGTTAACAATCGTGCCGGTGCGCAAATGCCCATACCCAGAGGGCGAGAGGCCACGGCGATTACTGGACTCAACCTTGCAACCATCAAACTGTCAATCGTAAAGTTCGGAAATGGCCGGTTTTTGGGTGTATTATTGAGGCTCAGGAAAGTAGTGCGACAAAACCGAAGAATCGGAAATAAGACATACCTCTCCCCGGCCCTCTCCCCACTCCTGCGTCGTGCGGAGAGGGAGAAGCAACTGAATGCGGTTGTCTCATTACTTTTCTGAGTCTCAATAAAAGCGGGTGAGCAGGACGGGCATTTGTTCCGTAGGAACAATTGACAATAGCCCGGCTGCTTTAGCGCCGGGTCGGGTAGTTGGAGACGGAAAAGTCCCGCAGGGACGGCTGAGCGAAGGATCAACATCAGCCGTCCCTGCGGGACTTGAGGCCTTTTGCCACGCCACCCAGCGCTAAAGAGGCCGTGCAATTGTCATGTCATCCCTCCGTGAAGAGGAAAATGTGACCCGGCACACACATTCCCAGCAAAG
>JAQGPB010000021.1 GCA_028293265.1 Pedosphaera sp.
TTCGGATAAAACCTCACGCGCGCCACGTCGGCCTCCTTGTAACTGGTAAAATTCACATCCACCATTTCAAGGGTGACCTCGCCGGAAATTTGCGCCGTGTGGGAGGAGTCAGAAGGGTCCTTGGGCACATAACCGCCGGTGGCCGGCGCGGCATCACTGTTCACCGGCGGCGTCGAGCCGGGCACGGTATCCGCCGGGGCCTCAGCCACCTCGATGCGCAGATCCTGCGGGTAAATGCGAAACTCCATGGTCTTGCCCGTCAGAATGGCCTGCGCACGCGCATAGCGGCACTTTTCCATCACATCCTTCACCGCCTGGGCCATCGGCGCGCGATGCACCATGTCCGAAATCGCCGGATAACTCAGCGCCATCGCAATCACCATGATCGCCACCACCATCATCAGTTCAATCAGCGTAAACGCTGAGGATTGCGGATTGCGGATTACGGATTGCGGATTGTTGGATGGCATGAACGCGGCTCTTAACAAACCGCGTGTCTCGGACCCGCCGCGCGCCCGCAAACCAGCAGACTTGCCCAAAACCCCGCAGTAGCAATTGGGGAGCGCGCCCGCCCCGGGCGCAGCCAACGGCGCCCTCGCCGTTGGTCCCGCGACGTCCAGATTCACAATAAAGCCGCGCAGTTCCTGCAGGTCGCCGACCCGCGCCTCACCTTGGATTGCGCGCAACAATTTCATCACTTGGCGATGTTCGAGGTCATCGCGAACATCGCCGAAAGCACGCTCACCAGCAGGAACGCCACGCCGCAGGCCATCACCACGATCATCACCGGCTCGATCATGTTCGTCATCACCTTCAGCGCGATGCTCAACTCATTCTCGTAAGTGTCCGCGATATTGCGCAACGAGCCGGGAACATTGCCCGTTTCCTCGCCGATCTTCAGCAGATCCACCATCAACTGCGGGAAAATTTTACTGCGCGCCAAAGGTTGCGCCAGCGTCTTGCCATCCGTCACATCCGACCGCGTCTTGGCGATGGCTTCCTTCACCACGCGATTGGGAATGATCTGCTCCGTGATGCTCAGCGCGGTCAGCACCGGCACGCCGTTTTCCAGCAACGTCGCCAGCGTGCGCGCGAACTGGCCGAACAAATTCAGCCGCACCGCCTTGCCGAACACCGGCATCGTCATCGTCCATTGATCAATCTTCCGCTTGCCCTCCTCCGTCGCCTGGAAACGCCGGATGACAAACACAATGATCATCACCGTCAAAATCATCACCCACCAGAAATGGCTGAAAATGTAGCTGATCTTCATCAAGATGCGCGTCGCCAACGGCAGCTCGATGTTCATCCCGTTGAAGATTTCCATGAACGTCGGCAGCATTTTCGTCATGAACAAAAACATGATGATCGCGCCGATGCCCGTCACGAACGCCGGATAAATCAGGGCCGAACTGAACTTCGACTGCACCTGCGCGAACCGCTCGAAATGGTCCGCCAAGCGCCGCAGCACATCCACCAGCGCGCCGCTCTGCTCCCCCGCCCGCACCATGTTCACGTAAAGATCGGAAAAAATATGCTCCTGCTTCGCCATGGCATCCGACAAACTTTTCCCCTCCATCACCTCCTGCTTGAGGTCCCGGCTCACCGACGCCGGAATCCCCTTCGATTCCAGATGCGTCATGCTGTTCAACGCCACCGTGAGCGGCATCCCCGAATTCAGCAAATTCGCCAACTGCTGTGTGAAAGTGGAAAGTTCCTGAAGTTTCGGTTTCCGCTTTTTCTTTATGAAATTGCGCAACGCCGGCGGCAACAACGACGAAAAGTCCCTTTTTTCCCCGCTTGGCTTCTCGGCCGCCGCCGCCGCCGCCACGCCGCCCTTCGACGCATCCACCACGATGGGAAACAGCCCCAGCCGTTCAATTTGGACCAATGCGGCCGAGCGATCCGCCACATCCACCACACCCTGAACAGTTTCACCCGAGCGACGACGAGCCTTATAAGCAAATTGCGGCATAAATGAGCATGACCTGACCCCCTTATTTAACCGTACCCGCCCAAAAGTTGCACGCTAAATAGCACCCGCCGGGTCAAAGCAAGTCATGCGGCCCACCGCAAAATTCCCTAAAAAATCCGAAACCGCCCACCCCACAATCATCAACTCCTTTATCATCCCGATTGACAAACTCCCGCCCGCACCTTATAAACATCCGTCCGCCAAAACCCGGCGGACGTTCCCCTGTGAGTTTTGCTAACCGGCATCAGCCGGGGACTTGCTATTTTTACATCCTATGAAAACAGGCTATCTAATTGATATGGACGGAGTTATATACCGCGAAAACCGGCTTATCCCCGGCGCGGCAGATTTTGTGCGCGCCTTGCAGGCCACCAGCACTCCGTTTCTCTTTCTCACCAACAATTCCGCGCCCACGCCCGAAGATTTGGCGGTGCGCCTCAAACATCTCGGCATCGGCGGCGTCTCCGCGCGCCATTTTTACACCTCGGCCCTGAACACGGCCGATTTTCTCAGCGAAACCCATCCGGGCTGCACGGTGTTCGTCATCGGCGAAGGCGGCTTGCTGGCCGCCTTGCACGAGCGCAAGATCGCCAGCGACACCATTCGTCCCCATTACGTCGTCGTCGGCGAAGGCGCGGCCAGCATGGAACGCCTGGCGAAGGCGCACGAATGCATCGAGCGCGGCGCGCGCCTGCTGGCAACCAACCCCGACAATTGGTGCCCGGTATCGAGCGAGCAAACGCGCCCCGGTGCGGGGGCGACGACCGCATTCCTGGAATCCAGCACCGGGCGGCGCGCCTATTATCTCGGCAAACCGAACGGCTACATGTTCTACCAGGCGCGCCGGCGGCTCACGAGCGTGGCCGGCCAGGAAGTCGAGCAGGTTGTCATGATCGGCGACACGATGGAAACCGACATTCGCGGCGCGTTTGAAGCCGGGATGCAGGGCTACCTCGTGCTGAGCGGTTCAACCCAGTTCGAAGGCCTCGGCGACTACGTTTATCAGCCCACGCGCGTTCTGCAAACCGTCGGCGATCTGATCCAGGAAATCAACACCGGCCAGCCGGGCGATTCCAAGCTCAGCCCGGCGCTTTCACAATCCGAAGTTCACAGCGGCCGCCATGGATTGCGTCACCAGACCGATATTTTTGCCTTTCACAAACCGCGCCCGCGCCCGGCCATGACGAAATAGATTTATCACAGGGTTGTGTTTAAATTTGTCCAGCCCTGCTGGTTTCGAGCACCATCGGGTCGGAATGAGGCTTCGATGGGACTTGTAAACTGGATAAAATGTGGAACTTTAATGGAGACCCTGCCCGTTAAAATTAAACGCTGTCTATCGAATGAATGTTGTAAAAGGGCGCGTGAGTGCTGGCTTGCTTGCCGGTTTTCTATTATCCGTCTTGGTGACCGGTGCGTCAGCCCAATCCAACCTTCTGGCTGATTTCAAATTGAAGAGCGACGGAACCGATGCTCTGGGCAACTGTCCGCCGATGTCCTTGAACAATGTTTCCTTTGCCAATGGCGCCCTTCAGCTTCCCGCCGGAAATTACGTCGCTGCGGCCACGATAAATGGTTTCTCCTACAATTCTTTCACCGTCGCCGTGGATTTCAACCCCACGGACCTGTCCACTGCGCATGAAACGATTCTTACAGGCGGCCCGTTATACCGCTGGCTGGGTTTGATCACCGATGGCGATGGGCATCTGGAAATCTACTTTAACAACCGGAATCTTCTGTACAGTTTTACCAACAGCATCCAGACGAACGCATGGCACACCCTCTTCTGCTCGGTTGATCTGCCATCACAAACGGTGGTCACCTTTCTCGATGGCCAGCATCTGCCGGACATCAATCTGAGCAGCTTCACCTTTGATGTGATCGGCACTCCCGATGAAGAAGAAGATAAAGCCTTCTCGTTCGTGGATGACGGCGACGCAATTCCCTTTTATGGGGCGGCTGCCAATCTGCGGGTTTACAACCGGGCGCTGAGCGCAGCCGAAATTGCCTCCCTGATGGTTCCCACGCTTTCGCTGCAACTTTCCGGACAGTCGGTATTAATTTCCTGGCCGGTCAGTGCCAACGGCTACCAGCTTCTATCCACGTCCGCTCTGGCTCCTCCGGTGAGCTGGACCACCAACAGCGCCAGCCCCCTGCTTATTGGAAGCCAAAACGTCATAATCGAAAGCATGGACGTTGAGCGCTTTTATCGGCTGAAAAAATTCTGAACGGAGCTACCCGCGTTTGGCAGCAGCGGAATTAAAGGCTTCCAGCTTGGGTTGCGGGCCGACTTCGTTGACGCTGCCGCGGCGATACCCAAGCAAATCGAGGGTCACATGCAAGTAGCCAAGCTGCTTCAAAGCCACCGCCACACGGTTGGCAGTGTCGCCGGCGACGAACTTCGGCAGCTCTGCCGGCCCGACCTCGATGCGCGCCATCTGGCCTTGCTTCAATTCGTGGTGGCGCACGCGGACGTCGTGGAAGCCAAGATCGCGCAAAACGTATTCGGCTTCCTCGATCATGCGCAATTTCTCCGGCGAAACCGCTTCGCCATAAGGAATGCGCGAACTGAGACAGGCCATCTGCGGCTTGTCGGCCGTGGGCAGCCCAAGCTGCGCGGAGAACTCGCGGATCTCGGCCTTGGTGAGCCCCGCTTCCTTCAACGGCGCGCGGACCTGAAATTCCGACGCCGCCTTCGCGCCGGGACGATGATCGCCGATGTCGCTGTCGTTTTCGCCGTAAGCAATCACCGCAAAACCGCCACTGCGCGCAAGCGGCTCAAGTTCAGTGAAAAGCTCGTGCTTGCAAAAATAGCAGCGATTGTCGGGGTTCGCGAGGTATTGGGGATTGTTAAACTCCCCGGTCTGGATGACCTTCACCGGAAATTCAAATTGCCGCGCAATGGCCAGCGCCTCCTCCAATTCCCGGCGCGGCAGGCTCGGCGAATCCGCAATCGCCGCCAGCGATTTTTCACCCAGAACATCCCAGGCCATGCGGGCAAGAAAAACGGAATCCACCCCGCCCGAGTAGGCGACCAGGCAGGAGCCATAAGAGCGCAGCAGATCGCGGAGTTGGTCGAGCTTGTTCAAAGTCACAGGCAAAACTGCCACTTTTCAGAGGGAATGTCGAGCAGCGAGAGAACAGCGTGGCAGCCTTTCCTGGCTGGCACGGGCAACTTGGCCGTGCCACCGGGCTGCCAGCCCGTCGGAATGGAAGGGAGCATCCGCTTCCCAGCCAGCGTTCCAAAACCCGGAGCATCACCCCGCGTGATTCAACTCGCTGTGCGATTCAAGCTGGCCCACCAACTGCCGCGCCAGAATTTCCAGCGCGTAAATCTGTTCCCGGCTCAATTGCCGCGGCACGCGGTCCATGATGGAAAGCGTCCCCAACACCGCGCCATCCGCGGCGATCAACGGCATGCCGGCGAAAAACCGGACCTTGGGCGATGCGGTCACCAGCGGGTCACGCGCCAGCCGCGCGTCCTGCAACGCGTCCGCCACGACCAGCAATTTGCGGTGATCAATGATGGCGTCACAAATCGGGAACTCGCGCGCGGCCTCCTTCGCGGTGAGGCCGACCTTGGATTTCAGACGCTGGCCGCGCGCGCCGAGCACGCTCACCAACGCGATGGGCACGCGACAAATCTGCGCCGCCAGCCATGCCAGATCGTCAAACACCTTCTCCGGCGCGGCGTCCATGATACGGGGCAACACCCCTTCGAACTTCTTGTTTCTGGCAAAGGGTGCTTCAGCTATATGAGTCATACTTCATTTTGCGCTGACGGGTCGGAGGTGTTCAACTGGGTAGCGTGCTCCTTAAGCACATCAATCACCGTTTCAAATTCCGTTGCCTTGTGGAGAAAATATTTCGCGCCGAGCGACAGGCATTTCTTCCGGTATTCCGCCTCGCCCAAACCGGTCAGCACGATGACCGCGACGTTCAACTGTTCGTGGCGGATCGCCTCCAGCGCCTTGATCCCGTTGATGCCCGGCATCCGGATGTCAAGCGTGGCGACATGCGGCTTCAAGGCGCGGATCATTTCCAGCGCCTGCGTGCCGGTTTCCGCCAAACCCACGATCTCAACATCCTCCAGCCGCGAGACCAAGGCCGACAATGATTCGCGAATCGCGGCGGTATCATCCGCGATCACAACTCGCAGTCGCTTGCGCGCCGGCTGATTGGCAGCTTCATTCACGCGTTCAAGATAGGCAGCACAGCCGTTTATCCGGCACTTGTAAGAAGCTGATTTGGTTGTCAGCCCGCGTCCTACAGCGTGGTCGTTGGTGATCAGTCGTGGACCAAAGAAAGGATGGCCGTGCGGCGCAAAAGTGAGATGCCCAAACCGAACTTTCAATTGCCGTCAACGGAAAACGGTCAACGCTCACGGCAAGAACATGTCAATAAATCTGAGGTAACCCTGCCTGCCCTCGATTTCCGTATGGCGCTTCACCGATTTCGATAATTCGCGCAGGCAATCCAGCAACGTCGCCAGCGGCATCGGTTCCGGCAACGAACCGCTTTGTGGGCGGCGACCAAGCAGGAATTCGCACGTTTCCCTCACAAGCTCGAAGGCGGTGGCATCCAATCCTCGGAAGACGGGCGGCTTGGGCACGTGCCCGCGCAGCTCGGCGCGGTAAAATTGGATGGCCGCATCGTATGCCCCTTGCACCACGTAATCGCTCATTTTCGGATTTTGGCGCCACAATTGCACGATGGTGTATTCAAGGCTTTCAAGGGCGTCCAGATTTTCATCAATGATATCTTGTTTCATGGCAACTCCCTGGGTCAATTCACTAACCATCACAATATCGGCAGTTCAATCCCGAATCGCAACGGGAAATTCAGGAGGAACAAGCCGCCCTGCTCACTGCCACGCATTCGCGCCGCCTCGCCCCTTGACATCTCCCGCGAAAAAATAAAACCGTACCTTGGACAGCCTGTGTCCACCCTTCCATGGCAAGCTCTCCCTTGAGGCCGGGCGCATGTCCATCCTCGGTAGCGC
>JAQGPB010000028.1 GCA_028293265.1 Pedosphaera sp.
GCAGGGAAGCGCGCTGCTGCCGCTGCTGCTCGCGGCGGCGGTAGTGTTCTGGCTGATCGGTTTCGATATCATCTACGCGCTGCAAGATTATGAATTTGATCGCAAGCAGGGCCTCCATTCACTGGTCGTGCGCTGGGGACCGAACAACGCGCTGGTGGCGGCTTTTCTCTCGCACTTGGTGATGTGGGGATTGCTGGTGGCGTTCGGCCTGCTCTCCGGATTTCGCGTAGCCTACCTGGTGGGGCTGCTGCTAATTTTGCCCAGCCTCCTGCTCGAACATTGGCTCGCCCGGCGGCGCAGTTTGAAATGGATCAACACCGCTTTTTTCCGGCTGAACGCGCTGATCAGCATCGTATTTCTGATCGTAACCGTGGCTGAAGTCGTATTCCCGCGCTTCAATTTTGGCCGGTGAAACCGGAGCCCGCGTGCAGCGTCGAGCCTCCGGCTCGACAACTTTAAGTCGAACCATAGCCCGTCTAATAATTCAAACACCATCGGTCCGCGCACCGTGCAAAAAACTGAGACGCACCCGCAGCCTTTTAAAACCTTTCTAAAATCTTGACTCCGCCTGCCCTCCTGCTATGCTCACCTCCGCAAGTTGGCACCAGAACCTAGCCCGCCGTCAGCAGCTATAATCAGCCGTTCCCTGTCCAGACCGCATCCGCCCGTCGCGTGAAAACTTCACCGCCGGTGGAATACACCTATGAACCAGACCCTCGCCCAACCGTTCCGTCTGCGCCTCGCGCAAGGTCTTTGCCGCCCGCTGCCTCCGTTGCTCGCCCAGCGGCTGCGCAGTTTCATTTATCCGCTGCCGCTGGCGTATCGGGACGATTTCGCGTTCACCGTCCGTTCACAGACCGGTTCCATGTTCCGCAGCCGCACCAGCGATTTTCACGGCTACCCGTTCAGCGTCCAGGGCTATTACGAATGGCGCAACTGGGCCATCGCCCGCGCGCTCTGTTCAGCGGGCGACACCATCATCGAAATCGGCGCGAACATCGGCACGGAAACCATCGGCTTTCGCGACATCGTGGGCGGCGCGGGCAAAGTTTTTGCGTTCGAACCGCTCCCGGCGAACATTCGCGCCCTGCAACAAGTGCTCATACTCAATGGCTGTCACAATGTCTCCGTTCTCCCGCTGGCGCTTGGCAGCAAACCTGGCCGCGTAAAATTTGTTCCGCCCGACAAGCCCGGTGCCTCCGGCATCGGCCATCTTGCCCGCAACCCGGCCGCGAATGCGGGCGGCCTCATCGAGGTCGAATGCGCGACGCTCGATTCACTGGCCACCACGCTCGGCGCGGCCAGAATGATTTTCATAGATGCAGAAGGCGCGGAAACGGCGGTGCTGGACGGCGCGAAAAATTATCTTGCCCGGCATCAGCCCGTGATTGTCCTCGAAGCCTCGCCCAAACTCCTCGCCCGGGCCGGTTCCAGCCTGGAAGAATTGCAAAGAAAACTCGCAACCCACCGTTACGAAACCTTCGTCATCTCGCGCTTCGGCCTGCGCCCCGTGAATGAATCGCAACCGCCAGCCGCCCATTCGGACAACTGGCTCTGCCTCCCCGCCCATAAACGCGTCGTCCTGCCGCGCGTGCGCCGGTTCCTCTTCGCCTGCGGCCTCCTCCCCTGCATCGCCCGCCTGAACCCGATGAAATGGGCGCGCGCATAAGAACCATCCAAACAGGAGACGAGTTGACGAGTCTCTAATATTTCCCGTTCAAGCAGGCTAGTTGGAGTCTCCTCGCCGGCTCCTGCCGGGATTAGGCTCTATGGCAAGAGGGCCGGCGTTGGATGTTCCTTGACGCTCTTCCTTGCCACTTGGTGGCTATTGATACTCAGAAAAGTAATGTCACTGTTGCCGCTCATTCATCAATGGAGAAAAACGGCGACTGGAACGGGGACGCACGAATTACCCGCCAAGCCGCGTCCAGCTCTCCCTCTCCTGGGGGAGAGGGCCGGGGTGAGGGCGGGCGTAAACCCTTGCTTTTACTGACACTACTTTCCCGCGCCTCAATAATGGTAGAGAATTCCCCTTGCACAAATACTCCTACGTGCATATACCTGATTAAGCATAAATGAAACTCTTGGAAATCTACCGCTGCCTGTGCGACGAGACGCGCCTGCGAATTCTTCATTTGCTTTCGCAGGGCCCGCTCTGCGTCTGTCACTTTCAGACCGCCCTCGGCCTGCCCCAGGTCGCCATTTCCAAACACCTTGCCTATTTGCGCCACCACGGCCTGGCGCTGGCCCAGCGCCACGAACAATGGATGATCTACCGCCTCCCCGAACCGTGTCCCGCTGAACTGCATTTGCAGCTCCAATGCCTCCAGGACTGCGTCCAAACCCATCCCATCTTCCGGGAGGATCTGAAACGGCTCAAGCAATTGGGCTGTGAATGCAACTGGATCAGGGAACTGGTGCCGGCCGCCCGAAAAAAACGCGGCCAAAAAAATGTCACCGCCCGCAAACGATAACAACCCCAACCTCAATCATGAAACTCTCCGAATTGAAAAAAACCTTGGCCCGGCATCCTGACAAGCAGGTTCGTTTTGTCCTGCCCACTGGCACCAAAATTCCGCCGCACGCCCACGTGACCGAGGTGGCGCGCATTGACAAGCGTTACGTTGATTGCGGCGGAACGTTCCGGACCGAATTCATCTGCCGCCTGCAAACCTGGTTTGCGGACGACACCGATCACCGGCTGACGTCGGGGAAATTGCTCGCCATCTTGGACAAGGCGGCCTCATTTCTGGAGACCGAGAACCTTGAGGTGGACGTGGAGCATGAAGCTCCCTTCATCTCGCAATTTCCACTTTCAGTAGTGGAGGCGGAAGGCGAGAAATTGGTGGTCCGTTTGGGCGTCAAACACACGGCCTGTTTGGCGGAAGACAAATGCCTGCCGCCTGCGCTGGCGGCAAAATCCAGGTTGTTGACCGCCATCCCAGATTTGGGACAGACTAAGTGCTGCTCATAATTCATTTTATTTTATGTCGGACCAAAATAAACCCACGGTGCTCATCCTCTGCACCGGCAATTCCTGCCGCAGCCATATCGCCGAAGGCATCCTGCGCCAAAGCGCCGGCCCGCTGCTGGATGTCCAAAGCGCCGGTTCCCATCCCGCCGGTTACGTCCATCCGCTCGCCATCAAGGTCATGGCCGAAATCGGGATTGATATTTCCGCGCACCGTTCCAAATCGCTGGCCGAATTTCTCAATCAAAAAATCGAAACCGTCATCACTGTTTGCGGCAATGCCGACCAGGCGTGCCCGATGTTCCCCGGGCAGGTGAACCGCCATCACTGGGGATTTTACGATCCCGCCAAGGCCGATGGGACCGACGGGGAAAAGCTGAAAATCTTCCGGCAAGTGCGCGACGAAATGCGCCGCGTCTTTGAAGCCTACGCGGCCGGACGCAAAGACCGGCCAGCATGAAAAAATATTTTGCCGAAATGTTGGGAACATTCGCGCTGGTTTTCGCCGGCACGGGCGCCATCGTGATCAATGAAACCACCGGCGGCACGATTACGCACGTCGGCGTCGCCCTGACCTTTGGCCTCATAGTTCTGGCGATGATTTATACGGTCGGCGACATTTCCGGCGCGCATTTGAATCCGGCCGTCACGCTCGGCTTTTGGGCCGCGCGGCGGTTCCCGGCGGCTTCCATCCCGCCATATTTGGCCAGCCAATGCGCCGGCGCATTTCTCGCGAGCGGCTTGCTGCGGTTCCTCTTTCCGCAAAACCAGATGCTCGGCGCGACCCAGCCTGCCGGCTCCGCCATGCAATCCTTCGTGCTCGAATGGGTGCTGACCGCGCTGCTCATGTTTGTCATCCTGAACGTCTCCACCGGGGCCAAGGAAAAAAGCATCACCGCCGGAATCGCGGTCGGCGCGGTCATCGGGCTGGAGGCGTTGTTTGCCGGGCCAATTTGCGGCGCCTCCATGAACCCGGCCCGCTCGCTCGCGCCCGCGCTGGTTTCCGGCCATTGGCAAAATCTCTGGATTTATCTGGCCGCTCCCGTGCTCGGAGCCTGCTCCGCCGTCGGCGCCTTCCGCTGCGTGCAATAACAAAGTCGCTGCCCTGCGCCAGCCTTTGGACGACGCTGAACGACGTTCGATCCCGGACTTATCCTTGCATTGTTGATAAAGTATTCGCTAAATGATCCGATGAACTGGCTTCCATGGGCCGTATTATCCGCCTTTTTTGCGGGCATAACCGCGGTCCTCGCCAAGAAGGGAGTCGAGGGCGTGGACTCCAATCTCGCCACTGCCATCCGCACCTGCGTCGTCCTAGTGTTCAGTTGGCTGATGGTTTTGATC
>JAQGPB010000044.1 GCA_028293265.1 Pedosphaera sp.
CTCACCAAATCAGACCAAATTTGCGCGCCACTCCTCTTTCCGGCCCGCCCCCAACCCGGGCTGGCCAGCCCGCCTCCGCCCAAAATCAGCCCAAAACCACCCAGAACAACAAAAAATTCTTGTTTAAAATCCCATTCCCCTGACCATGCTTATTCCCCTGACCATCCCCTCCCATTCCCTTTTGTATGGCCATTCCCCCTCAACCACTTGCATTCCCGGCGCCGCCTCCTGTCGGGCAGCGCCACATCCTCCAAAAGCTCCAGCCAAGCCCAGTCAAAGTTCGGCCAAAAACAAAGCAAACTGCTCATTATCAATGTGTTTCCACAACCCAAGCCAACCCAAGTCAAGCCACCCCACCCCGCCCAACCCACGACACCCTTCCCCAAATCCGCAATCCGCAATCCGCAATTATCGCCGCCTGGCCCTTTCCTGGGTATTTCGTCATTGGGTGTTTGGGTACTTGCCACCACCCCGCCCCAAATTCCCCTTGCACTCCCGCCCTGCCGGGCCTATCTTGGCTCCTGCCTGAACACCGCGTGTGCGGCTGTTTATTTTGGGCTGAGAAAGCAAAAGTTAACCAATAACCTAACCCTCAACCTCCGTTGCCCGGCAACGTCTGGTCAGTTAGGCAATGGAGCCTTCGCGAGCGCCAACGCGCTTGACCAAGTCTCCCGCAGTTGATTCATCACAGTATTATTATGCTCACAATGGAAGAAGCCATGAAGCACAGCGAAATGCGCTTTGCCGCTGGCGAAATCGTAAAAGGAACCGTCATCGAAGTCCGCCCCAAGGAAGTCCTCGTGGACATCGGCTACAAGAGCGAGGGCGTCATCCCCGCCCACGAATTTGACGACATCAAGGCCATGAAAGTTGGCGACGAAATTGATGTCCTGATCGAAAAACTCGAGGACAAGGATGGCATGGTCATCCTCTCCAAGGAAAAAGCTGAATTCAAGCAGAACTGGGACAAGATCCTCACCATCTGCAATGAAGGCGGCATCATCTCCGGCAAGGTCAAGGCTGTCGTCAAGGGCGGTCTCCTCGTCAACATCGGTGTCGAAGCCTTCCTGCCCGCTTCGCAGATTGACGTCATCACCACCAAGAATCTCGCCGCGTTTGTCGGCAACACCTACGATTTCAAGGTCGTCAAGATCAACCAGGAACGCCAGAACATCGTCCTCTCCCGCCGCGAATTGATCGAGCAGGAACGCAACGACCGCCGCTCCAAACTCCTGAGCGAAATGACCCCGGGCGACATCCGCAAGGGCACCGTCAAGAACATCACCGACTTCGGCGCGTTCATTGACCTCAACGGCATTGACGGCCTCCTCCACATCACCGACATGAGCTGGGGCCGCATCGGCCATCCCTCGGAAATCCTCAAGGTCGGCCAGGACATTGACGTCGTCGTCCTCGACATCAACAAGGAAAAAGAGCGCGTCAGCCTCGGCCTCAAGCAGAAGCTCGCCAATCCCTGGGACAACATCGAAGCCAAATATCCCATCGGCGCCAAGGTCAAGGGCAAGGTCGTCAACCTCGTGCCCTACGGCGCGTTCGTCGAACTCGAACCCGGCGTCGAAGGCCTGGTTCACGTCACCGAACTGTCCTGGACCAAGCGCATCGCCAAACCGAGCGATGTCCTCAAGCCCGACCAGGAACTCGAAGCCGTCGTGCTCGGCATCAACCGCGAGGAGCAGAAAATCTCCCTCGGCGTCCGCCAGCTCGAAACCAATCCTTGGGACAAGGCCATGGAGAAATATCCGACCGGCACCAAGGTCAAGGGCAAGATTCGCAACCTCACCAGCTACGGCGCATTCATCGAGCTGGAGGAAGGCTTGGACGGCATGATTCACGTCTCGGATATTTCGTGGACGCGGAAGATCAACCATCCCTCGGAAGTGCTCAAGAAGGGGGACGAAGTGGAAGCGGTGGTGCTGGAAATCGACAAGGCGAACCAGCGCATCGCTGTCGGCATCCAGCAGCTCAGCGTTGATCCCTGGAGCAACATTGATCAGTTCTACAAGGTTGGCGATCTCGTCACCGGCAACGTCACCAAGCTCGCGAGCTTCGGCGCGTTCGTCGGGTTGCAGCATGAGATTGACGGCCTCGTCCACATCTCCCAGGTCAGCGAAGAGCGCATCGAGAAAATCAAGAACGTGCTCAAAGTCGGCCAGGAAGTCACCGCGCGCGTCATCAAGATTGACAAGTCGGACCGCCGCATCGGTCTCTCCATCAAGGCCGCCACTTACTCCAGCGAGCAGCTCCAGGCCGAGCAGGCCGTGCTGGACGCCTTGAAACCCGGCGAAGACCTTGTTGCTTTGCAGCACGCCTTCGACGCCGCCGACGAATCCAAGCAGGACTAATTCGTCTGCATATCACCCACGAACGGGCGGACTGAAAAAACCAGTCCGCCCGTTTTTTAATTTCTTCACGGTCTTCAACAGCGGACATGACATCGATGTAAATTTGTGTTTGTACGTGTTCGCCATGGCGGAAGATGCCGCTCCTGACGGAGCTATTGGAAATGAAGGGGTCGCCTTTTCTACAAAGATTTCAGCCCTACGGGCTTCGTGCCACCAGTCCGCACATCGGCCCTCAGCAACGCCGTAGGCGTGACATCTTTGTAGAACAAGACAAAAAGAATTTTCAAGCTCCGTCAGGAGCGGCATATTCGGCGCATGGCGAACACGTACACGCAAATTTATATCCATGTCGTGTTTGCTGTCGAAGGCAGGCAAAGCCTGCTCCCGCCTGAACACAACGATGAGTTGCAAAAATACATCACGGGCATAGTTTCCGGCCAAAAGCAAAAATTGATTGCCATCAACAATATGCCGGATCATCTGCATTTGCTCGTTGGCTTGCGGCCAGATTCATCGCTCTCGGATTTGGTGCGCGATGTGAAAGCCGGCTCTTCAAAATTCATCAACGAAAGACGATGGGTGATGGGAAGATTTTCGTGGCAGGAGGGATTTGGCGCGTTTTCGCATTCGCGTTCGCAGCTTGGCACGGTCATTCGTTACATTGAGAACCAGCCAAGGCACCATGCCAAAAAATCGTTCCGCGAGGAATACGTCGCGTTGCTGGAGAAGTTCGGTGTGGCATACGACCCGCGATACATTTTTAAAATCAACAAGGAATGATTTGACGAGGATGCCGCTCCTGACGGAGCTTGAAAATCATTTTTTGTCTTGCTCTACAAAGATGTCACGCCTACGGCGTTGCCGAGAGGCCGACGCGTAGTGTGGCGGCGCTAAGCCCGTAGGGCTGAAATCTTTGTAGCACGGCCATGCCATCATTTCCAATAGCTCCGTCAGGAGCGGCATATTGGGCTGGTTATTTCTCCCGCCCTTTTAAATCTACATCGTAAACCTGCCCCAAACTGGCTGCCGGCAAGCCAGATTTCCATTGTCTTTTGCCCGCCATCCGATTAAATCACCACATCCTGCCAACGTGAAATCAGGGATTATATGGAAACAACCTACACCATGATCGGCGCAGACGGCCTGCAATACGGGCCCATCACCCTCGACCAGCTCCGCGCCTGGGTCGGCGAAGGCCGCGTCACCGGCGATACCCGCATCCTCCGCAGCGACACCAAGGCCTGGCTGCAAGCCTCCCAATATGTCGAACTTGGCCTGCCCCAGGTCGCCACCGCATCGCCTCCCCCGCTGTCGACCAGTCCGGCGATGATGGCAGACCCGGCGCTGGAACGCCGGGCACGGCTGGGAGCGAGGTGGTTCTTTTGGATTGCCGGACTTTCGCTGGTCAACACGTTCATGGCGATGTCACGCAAAGGCGTCGTTTTTGTCGTCGGCTTGGGTGTCACTCGCTTCATTGATGCGTTCGGCAGGCAAGCCGGGGGCGATGGAACCATTGCCCTTGTTATCAATGTCTTGATTGCCGGTTTATTTGCGCTGTTCGGCGTATTTGCCTTCAAACGGCAAAGCTGGAGTTTCATCGTCGGGATGGTTTTGTATGCGATGGATGCGTTGCTGGCATATATGGTATCCGGGTGGTTGGGATTGGGTTTCCATCTCTTTGTGCTGTTCTGGATTTTCCAGGGCCTGCAGGCATGTTTCCGGTTAAACTCCCAAGCCCGCTGATTTGCACAGACGCACAAAACAAACTATTATGTTCGTAACTTAAGGAATGTACCAGAACCCAAAAGTGATAAATCCTGCAAAATATCCGCTGCCGGACATCAGCAATTCGATGTTCGATGTTTCCCTCCGCTCCACATCAAACCAATGATCAGCACCTCCAACCGCCGCATCGCCCTGGTCGCCATGTTCATCCTGGCCCTGGACCAGTTCACCAAGCAACTGGTCAACCGGCTGCTGCCGCTCGACGACGAGCGGGTCATCATTCCAGGTTTCTTTAAATTCGTGCATTGGAGCAACACCGGGGCGGCTTGGAGCCTGTTCACCGGCAACAACGGCCTGCTGGCCATCATCGCGGTGGTGGCGCTCTTCATTCTGTACCGCAGCCGCCATCATTTCGAGGCCCATACCTGGACAGGCCAGCTTGCGCTCGGGCTGATTTTTGGCGGCATCGTGGGAAATCTCACCGACCGGCTCCTATTTCATCACGTAACAGACTTTCTTTATTTCTATCTGCAACGCCGCAGTCGCGGCGGAACGGACATTGGTTTCCCCGCCTTCAACATCGCCGACAGCGCCATCTGCATCGGCGTCGGCCTGATTTTTATCCTCTCCTGGAAAAATGAAAAAACCCCCGCGCGCCCGGTCCAACCGCCAGCCTAGCAATTTACGATTTGCGATTCGTGGTTCACGAGGTCACGCAATGAATTGTCCGCAGACGCGTAAATCGTAATTCGTAAATCGCAAATTCCATGTCTTCCCGCACTGAAAAAATCACCGTCGAAATCTCGCGGCCCCTGGAGCGATTGGATGCTTACTTGCGCGGGCAGTTCCCGGCCGTTTCTCGCGGGACGATCCAACGCCTCATCGAACAAGGTCACATCCGCGTCAATGGCCAGACCGTCAAACCCACCCATCATCCGCACGCCGGCGAACAAATCGAAGTCTATTGGCCCGAGGCGCGCCCCGCCGAAGCGCAGCCCGAGGAAATCCCCCTGGACATTCTCTTCGAAGACGCCGACCTGCTGGTCGTAAACAAACCGGCCGGGCTGGTCGTGCATCCGGCGGCAGGCCATGAGGAGCACACGCTCGTCAACGCGCTGCTGCATCATTGCGCCGGGGAACTGAGCGGCATCGGCGGCGTGGCGCGCCCGGGCATCGTGCATCGCCTCGACAAGGAAACCAGCGGCTGCCTGGTCGTGGCCAAGAACGATGTCGCGCACCTCGGCCTCGCGGAACAATTCGCGGGCCGCACCCTGGAGAAAATTTACCATGCCATCGTGTGCGGCGAAGTTCCACGCGAGCGCGGCGAACTGCGCGCCGCCATTGCCCGGCATCCCGCCCACCGCAAGCGCATGGCCGTGACCGACGGCAGCGGACGCGAGGCCTGGACAAGTTACCGGGTGCTCGAACGGCTGCGCGGCGCGACCTTGCTGGAAGCTGTCCTGCACACCGGCCGCACCCATCAAATCCGCGTTCACTTTCAGCACCTCGGCCATCCCGTCGTGGGCGACACCACCTACGGCGCGCGTCCAAACCAGCGCCTGGCCGAACTCACCGGCTACACCGCCTCGCGCCAGATGTTGCACGCCCGCAAACTCACCCTGCTGCACCCGCGCAAGAAAAAGCCGCTCACCCTCGAAGCCCCCTGGCCCGAAGATTTCCAAGCGGCGCTGGCGGCGTTGAAACCGCGTAAATCAACGACGTGATTTTCCCGGAGAATTTTGAACGCAAGCCGTTCCAAATGGCCTAATAATCAGGTGCTCTGATGGAAGCTCCTGCAAGCAATTCGCTCTGCACGATTATCCCACCGGCTTGCAGCAAAGTATCTGGCAATCACGATAAATGAACTCACCTGCGGTTGATCAAACCGGCTTGGGACACTCCCATGCCGGGACGATGGAAGCGGATGTTGAACGTCCGCAGGCCGGGCGCGTTTTGGTTCTTGCGCTGAATGACGCAGTTGCAGAGAATCTAAGTGCGGCACTTTCCGATCGTGGCCTGGTCGTCGCACGTTGTGCCGACATGGACGAATTGTGCGCCGTGTCGGGGACAGACGCGGGCCTGGCGATCATCGACGACAGCCAGTTGAAACGAAGCGCTTGGGCGCAACTGGCCCGGACACTTTCCCAGCAACCGAAGTGGTCGGACTTGCCGCTCATCGTGCTGACGGCAAGCAAAACGCGGCTCAACACCGGCGGCCTGGTTCCAGATCCGACGGCGAATGCGTTGCTATTGGAACAACCCGTAACCCTCGCGTCTTTGATGAGCGCGGTGCGGGTGGCCTTGCGTTCGCGTCGCCGGCAGTATGAGCAGCGCGACCGTGATCGGCGCACCGCCAAACTTGACAAGCGTGTCGCCGAGCGGACCCGCAGCCTGAAGGCCAGCATCCAGTCCCTCGAAGGCGTGCTCTACCATGTCGCCCACGACTTGCGCGCGCCGCTGCGGACCATGCAGGGTTTCCCCACCATCCTGCTGGACGATCATGCCACCTCCCTGGGAGAAGAGGGGGCCGAATTGGCCCGGCGCATCGCTGTTGCGGCCAGCCGCATGGACAAACTCATTCAGGATTTGCTGGCTTATGGGCGGCTGGCACATATGTCGCTTTCGCCCGTCATGTTGGATTTGAACCTTCAGATGCAGGGCGTTTTGGAACTGTTGGCCAAGGAGATCCATGCGCGGAAGGCCATCGTGCGCGTCGAACCGCCTTCGCCAGATGTTTATGCCGACCCCGGCGTGCTGGACCTGGTCTTGACCCATTTGTTGAACAATGCGCTCACCTTCGTGGCTTCGGGCGTCACGCCCCAAATTCAAATCCGCGCGGAACGTCTCGAATCGGGCATGGTCCGCATTTCGCTCCTGGATAATGGCATCGGCGTGGCGGCGGAACATCACGACCGCATTTTCAGGGTTTTCGAACGTTTGCACGGCAATGATGTCAATACTGGCACCGGTATTGGTTTGGCCATCGTGCGCAAGGGTGCGGAACGCATGGGCGGGGCGGCGGGCGTCGAATCCCGACCCGGTGAAGGCAGTTGTTTCTGGCTGGATTTGCCCGCGGCTCCCAAGTACGAATGAACAACAAAATTCCGACCATCCTGTACGTTGACGACGACGACAATGATGTGGTGCTGCTCAAGCATGCCCTGCGCAGCGCCGGACTCCCCTTCCAAGTCCAGGCGGTCAATGACCCGGAGAACGCAAGCGCCTATCTGTCCGGCGAAGGCATCTACGCCGACCGCAAATGTTTTCCCATGCCTTCATTGGTATTGCTTGATTTGAAAATGCCGCGCATGCACGGCTTCGAGGTGTTGGCGTGGGTCCGCGACCAGCCGATGCTCAAGCGCCTCGTGGTCATCGTGCTGACCGCTTCCAATCAGGCTTCGGAAATCAACAAAGCCTACGAACTCGGCGCAAATTCCTACCTCGTCAAGCCGGTCGAACTGACGGTCCTCGTGGAGATGGTCAAGGGCATCGCCGCTTATTGGCTGACGCTGAATGCGCATCCGGGCGTGTGAAGCGTTTGCCCGGCAGTGTCCTTGTTTGGAGTGGCCCGGGCAACCCAGTCGAATTGAGACGCTGCTGGCAAATGGTGCAATTTGAAACTGGAAGCGGCATGAGTCATTCTGCCGCCGCCCGCGCATTAATTTCCATCTGGTTCGTTTTCCCCAGCGTGACCCGGCCCCTCACCTGGGCATTTGGCAACGGTGATCGCACAATTCCCGACGCCGGAGCATCCGTCGCGGGCGGGGCAGCTCCCGTCAGAAGCTGGCCGCTGAATACCAATTCCTGATGCAAACTAAGGTTCGTCCCGCTCACGCGAAAGAAAAGTTGAACTGATGCTGCCGGAGATTGCGGCGTTGTCGCCATGGCGGACCTGGCTTTAAACTGCCCCGAAGCGCCAAATGATTGTGAACTCTTTGGCGCCGCTTTTGCCAGTTCCTGATCCGCCGTGTCACTGGTCGCTGCACTCTGTGACGGCACAAGTTTCTTCCCAACAATGGTCGCTGGCGGGTTGGCAACGTCTTTCGGTTCTTCCACCAAGCCCGTGTAAATGGAGCCATCGCTGTCCGTCACCCGGATTTGATTCCCCGTTTGTTCGAGGCGAAATGATTCCATTACGCCCGCGTCGCGAAGTCCTTTTGCGGCTTTCAGCGCGGGCATTGACGGATTCACCCGCTCGAATCGTTGCCTGACAAAACCGCCCGGTGCAGTTCCACCGCTTTCGATTGCGCCACCCGCCGCCCCGGCACGGCCCAGATTTTCCTGCACGGCTGCGGACGCGGAAACAGCCGGCGGTGGCGGAGTCTGGTTCGCAGCCAAGCCGGTGTCAGTTTTATTGTCCAGCCCCAACGCGCGGGCGCGGCTGTCGTCCAAAGTTTCAGCCTGCCTCGGCTTGGCCCCAGCCAGCCTCATTTCGGAGGAAAGGCTCTGAGGCGTTCCAGCCGGCTTTTTTGCAGCTTCGAGTTTATCCTTTGCCTGACTCGGCGGAGTGGCCGGAGGCGGTGCCATTGGCGTGGCCGCTGGACTGGAAAATTTGTATTCATTCCTGGCCAATTCAAACCGGGACTTTTTCGCGGTTGAAAACATCGGCAAAAGCACCCAGCCCGCCAACACCATTGCTCCCGCCACAGCCACGTTCAACGCCACCCTCGGCCACGTACCCCAAAGCACCCGCCGCCAAAAACTCCCGCCGGGGAGAGGAGCTTTCCCCAATTCGATGTTCGATGTTGGATGTTCAATGTTCGATGTTTCCTTGTTCATCCGAGCCACTTCCTCCTGCAGCACCTTGCGCATCGCCGCATTCAGTGCGCGCGGTTCGCCCGCCGCCTCCCGGCGTTGCCGCGCGGCCGCCCGCAGTTCCCTTTCAATCTCGCGTTTTGGTTCGTTTGCCATGCCGTGTCAATGATTGGACGGAATCGGGGCCGGTTTCGCCCCGGAAAAAATCGCGCGCGTGATGCCTTCCAGCCGGTCCAGGCATTTGCTCAGGCGCGAACTCACGGTTTTGACGTTCAAAGCCAGCGACGCGCTGATCTCCTCGTAACTGAGATCGCCAAAATACCGCAATTCTACGATCTCACGGCACGGCTCCCCCAGTTGTTCCAACGCCTCATGCAGCAGCGCCATCCGTTCCACGCTCATCAAGGCCGCGTCCGGCCCCGGTGCGGTGCTCGGCGGATCAATCGTCAGCCCGTGCTCCGGTTTTTCCGCCTGCAAAGAAACCGTGGTCTGGCCCCCGCCCCGCTTCGCCGCCTGACGATGTTGGCGGTAATCCCGCGCTTTGTTCGCCGCGATGCGGAACACCCAGGTTTGAAACTGGCTGCCGCCACGAAACGAATCCAGGTTTTTGATGACCGATAGAAAAACCTCCTGGCAAATTTCCTCCGCGTCCTCCCAGGTAAAATCATGTCCTAACTGAAACACGAACCGCGCCGCCGCCGCGTAATGTCGGTCGAACAATTCATCCCAAGCCTCCGCCTCGCCCTGACGGCAACGGCAGATCAACTCGCTTTCCGGCTCAGAACTCATCGCCGTTCAATTTAACGAAATGATGACCAAAGTCCAAGCGTTTGCGGGGCTGAAAGCCCCTGATGTTAAAGCCTGGGCTGGAGCGAGCACCGCGAGCGCAGGCCCAGGGAACGGATCACAAAATTGTCCAGGCCTGAAAGGCTGGAATATTGACGCCTATATAATTAATGCACGAAAGCCCAGGAGCGACGCATTTCCACCCTGAACGGGGACTGCAACTATGACCCGCAAATCTATCAGAAACGGCCGCCACTTTCTCCCTCTCGGGGGAGAGGGCCGGGGTGAGGGCGGGTGTTAACACTGACTTTCACTGACAAGGTTTTTCTGAGGATCAATAAGTGGCCCTATATGCACACAAAGCTCGAGACGTTCTCTCTTGGCGGAGAGAGCTGGGGTCCCTACATGGTTGAAAGAGCCTTGGCACCAGCATCTTGCCCACTCGTTCCAAACTATCCACCCAAAATTCGAGGTCCAAATGCAAAAAAACGACCCTTTTTGCGTGTAGGGAAAAAAGATTTTTTCAGGCCTCAAAAAATCCGTCTTTTTTTGAAAGCA
>JAQGPB010000057.1 GCA_028293265.1 Pedosphaera sp.
CCAGGCTTTTCCCGCATTCCACACTCCTTACTCCGCATTCCGAACGTAAAAATCCCCGCCAATCAGGCCAACCGTCGCTTCTGCCCGCCTTCGCCCGCCTTCGCCCGCCTCTCTGTGAAAAAATGTGAAATCAGCCCGTCCGCCCCATCCGCAACTCAAGCAGTTCCAAAAGCGTCATCGGCCCTTCCTCACTCCGCACTCCGCGCTCAAAAAATCGGCGCGGAGTTTCTCACCAAATCTGTCATTGGCGCCGGGCACGAACTTGGCCGCCTCAAAGAATTAGCTTCTGTGGCGGGATGAAGTTGTGTTCAATGCGCGTTACATTTGGTTATGAACAAGACGCATGCGTTGACCACCACGGCGTTCGAGCTGCCCGGCTATCGCATCACCCGGTCATTCGGCGTGGTGCGCGGCCTCACGGTGCGGTCGAATTCCATCGTCGGCAATATCGGCGCCGGCATCCAGAGTTTGTTCGGCGGAAACATCACGCTTTTCACGAACCTGTGCGAAAAGGCGCGCGAGGATGCGTTTCAACTGATGCTGGCGCACGCCGGGGAGTTGGGCGCGAATGCCGTGATCGGCGTGCGTTATGACGCGACCGAACTTTCGCCGGGCATCACCGAAGTGTTGTGTTACGGCACGGCGGTGTCGGTGGAAACAGCGGCTTGAGTTTGGCGCCGGGTGAAGCAACTATTTACCATTCAACATTCATTGATTGATATCGAGATATGGCAGGTCATAGCAGATGGGCGAAGGTAAAGCATTTCAAGGGCGGCATTGACGCCAAGCGCGGGAAGATTTTCGCGAAGCTCGCGAAGGAAATCTCCATTGCCGCGAAGCTTGCCGGGGGCGATCCCGACATGAACCCGCGACTGCGCATGGCGCTGTTGCGCTGCCGCAGCGCGAACATGCCCAACGACAACATCGAGCGCGCCATCAAGAAGGGCACGGGCGGCGGCGAAACGGGCAATTTTGAAGACCTGACTTACGAGGTTTACGGCCCGGGCGGCGTGGCGATGCTGGTGGAGTTGAGCACTGACAATCGCAATCGCACCGCGTCGGAAATCCGCAGCATCATGACGAAGAACGGTGGCAGCATAGCGACCCCGGGCTCGGTGAGCCGGCTGTTTCAACGCAAGGGCCAGATGATCATCGTGCGCGAGGCGGCGAATGAGGACCAGTTGATGGAGCTGGCGCTCGAAGCGGGCGCGGAGGATTTCAAGGCGGAGCCGGAGGGTTACGAGATTTTGACCGACCCGGTGCATTTTGAGGCGGTCCACAAACAACTTGAAGCGAAAGGGATCAAATGCGCATCGGCGGAATTGACTTCATTGCCGACGCTGCTGGTGCCGGTGACCGACGCCGCAAACGTGACGGCGGTGAACCGGTTGACGGACCTGCTGGAAGAACACGACGATGTGAAGGAAGTTTACTCGAACGCGGATTTTCCCGAGGCGGCCAGTTGAATAAAAACAACGGTCCCGGCTCCAATGATTTTGGCAGATTGGGCATCATGGTCTGCCTCTGCCGCTTTTCGCGAGCGATTACCAGTATCTGATGATGACATGGCTGTTCTGACTCTCGATGGCCGCGCATGAAATCACTGTCTGAAACACATATGGGCCGGGCTTTGGGCCTGCTGGCAGATGCCGTCATCCGGCATCGCCGGCTGTTCCTTTGGCCGCAGTTCTTGCTCGCCGGCCTGTGCGTCGTTTACACTTTTTTTCATCTCGAATTCGACACGAACCGCGACAACCTGGTGGGGTCGGACAAATCGTATCACCAGGTTTATCTGAAGTTCCGGCAGGAATTTCCCGCGCAGGACGACCTGGTGGTGGTGGTCGAGAGCGAGAACACGGAGAAGAACCGCCAGTTCGTCGAACGCCTGGGCAAAAAACTCTCGGTTGAAACCAACATTTTCACGGATGTCTTCTACAAGGGCGACCTGAGCATGATGGGCCGCAAGGCGCTGTTGTTCGTGCCGGAAAATGAACTGCGCGACATGCGTTCCACGCTCACGAATTATCTCCCGTTCATCCAGCAATTCACGCAGGCCACCAATCTTGATACATTGTTCGCGCTGGTAAATTCCCAGATCTACCATGCCAAGCGCGAGGCCAACGCTGAGAATGATTCGCTGCTCAAGGCCATTCCGATGTTGTCGCGCATCGTAAATCAGGCCAACGCCAGTTTGCAACGTCCCGGCACGCCGCCTTCGCCCGGCATCACCGCGTTGTTCGGCGCGTCGGACGAGGCGCAACAGGACATGTACATCACTTACTCCGAAGGCCGCATCTACCTGGTCACGGCGCGCGCGCGGACGGACGAAATGAACGGCCCCGCCGTGGAACGGTTGCGCGCCCTCATGGTCCAGACCGCGCACGAAGTGCCGGGTGTCAACGTCGGCCTCACCGGCGAGCCGGTCATCGAACACGACGAAATGCAGCAGTCCCAAAAAGACGCCACTGTCGCCAGCGTGGTCTCGCTGGTGATCTGCGCGTTGATTTTCATTTACGGCTACCAGGAAACGGGCCGTCCGCTCAAGGCCACGGTCTCCCTGCTGGTCGGGGTAGCCTACACGCTGGCTTTTGCGACGTTGACCATCGGGCACCTGAACATTTTGACCATCACGTTTGTGCCGATTTTGATCGGGTTGGCCATTGATTTTGGCGTCCACCTGATAACACGTTACGAGGAAGAATTGCGTCTCGGCAAAAGCGAGGAAGAAGCGATGCGCAAGGCCATGGTGTTCACGGGCCAGGGGATATTCACGGGCGCAATGACCACGGCGGCGGCGTTCTTGGCGATGGCCCTGACCAACTTCAAAGGCATCCAGGAAATGGGAATCATCTGCGGCGGCGGCATGATTGTGTGCTTCATCCCGATGATGACGCTGCTGCCGGTGATGTTGTTTCGCGGGCGGCAGAATGCCATGGATCATCCGCTCTTGAATCCCAAAGCTGCCACCAACGCCCGAGAAATGCGCACCCGCATCGAGAACATCTGGCTCAGCCGGCCACGCTCGGTCACGGTCATTACCCTCGTCTTGGCGGCGCTGGCCTTCACGCAGTTTCACAGGGTTTATTTCGATTACAACCTGCTGAACATGCAGTCGGCTGGATTGCCCGCAGTGGTGTTCGAGAAAAAACTGCTCCGGACACCCCAGCAGGTCTTGTTCGCCGCCGTCGTGGCAGATACGCCCGAACAAGCCTTGGAACTCGAAGCCAAGCTCAGAAAGCTTCCGAGCGTCGGCACGAACATTTCCATGGCCCCCTATCTCACCGGCGATGTGACGGAAAAATTGAAACTCATCGGCGAAATCAAACAGGAGGTCGCGCCGGTGCATTTCCAGCCCGCCGATCCCAACCCGGTGAACATTCTCGGGCTCGACCGCACGCTCTATTCCACGGCGGGCTACATGGGCGCGGCGGCGGATGAAGTCCTCAGGGAAACAACCGCCACCAATGCGTCTCCGCCCTCCATGGCCATATCGAATGAACTCCGCGGGATAACCATGCGCAACAACGACGTCCCCGCAACGGCTCCGCCCCCAAACTCTGTCGCGAATAACGACCCGCCCGCCAGCACGAATGAGAATCAAAAGGCCGAGATTCCGCTCGCCGATCAATTGCTGCTGCTCCGGACGAACATTAATCAATTGCGCCGGCAGATGTTGAACATGGACCAGACCCTGGCCGCGCAAAAATTGGCGGCTTTCCAGCAGGCGCTGTTCAATGATGTCAACGAGACGTTCCAATCCATCCACGATCAGGACAACAGTTCGCGCCTTCATATCGAAGACCTGCCACCTGCCCTGCGCAACCGTTTCATCGGCGTGTCCGGCAAATACCTCATCCAGGTTTATCCCAAGAAAGGCATGGACATCTGGGCGCATGACAATCAGGAAAAATTCGTTTCCGAAGTCCGCTCGGTTGATCCCAAAGTGACCGGCACCCCGGTGCAATTGCTCGAATACACCACGTTGCTAAAAAACAGTTACGTCCAGGCGGCCTATTATGCACTGGCGGCAATCACCATCATGGTGCTCATTCATTTTCGCAGCCTGGCGTTCCTTGTGCTGGCCTTGCTGCCGGTGGGCATTGGCACGGTTTGGATGGGCGGTTTGATGGGCCTGTTCCATATCCCTTTCAATCCCGCCAACATCATGACCCTGCCGCTGGTGATCGGCATCGGGGTGACGAACGGGATTCACATCCTGAATCGCTTCGTCGAGGAACGTAACGCCAGCATACTGTCCAAAAGTACGGGCAAGGCCGTCTTCGTTTCCGGTCTCACTGCGATTGCCGGTTTCGGCAGTCTGATTCTCGCCAAACATCAGGGCATTCGCAGCCTCGGTGAAGTGATGTCCATGGGCGTGGCCCTGTGCATGATTGCCGCACTGGCTTTTTTGCCCGCAGTGTTGAATCTTTGGGGTGCGCGCTTGGGCGCAACAAAAGAACAACCCAGTGACGATAATGCACGATCGCCACTGGGTCGGGAGGAACCGAGGTAAAAACCTCAAGTAGTGCTTAAAGGATAGAGAAAACCATGGTTAAGTCAATCTCTATGTTAAATTGCCCAGTTTGGACGCCGAAACCCGTTTTCTGTAACGTTAACGTGACTGGCGAATGTTTTGCTTCCAAACCGCGTCAAAAAGTCGCACGGCGCCGAAAATCCCCACTACCAATTGTTAAATCAGCACAGCATATACCTCCAACCCGCAGTAACTTGGTGACGAATGAAACACCACAAATGAATCCAAAACATTACCGCTTTCAAATGAATTGCGAATCACCAGCCTGCGCCCCACAGCTTGACGACAACGGGTCATAACTTACTATCTGTCACTACTGAACCGTGCCGATGTCCATCACCAAATACCTGATATTATGTTTGCTGTGTGTCGGCTGCTGCCTGACCAGTCGCGCGCGCGCGTCCGAGCCGGTCAGCGCCGGACCGCTCTATGAACGATTTCATCTGACGCTTGAACCCGGCGACCGCACAGAAATCCTCAGTCCTTTCTACTATTCAGAGCTGAAGGAAACCCAGCGTCAATGGGCGGTGCCGCCGCTCATGGCACACACCGAAGACCCGGTGACCGAATCCGAAGAATTCGACTTCCTTTACCCGGTTTTGACCTACAACCGGTACGGGGCGGAGTCGCGCTGGCAGTTCTTTCAAGTCTTCGCCTTTGCCGGCGGGAAAAATCAGGACACCTCCGGCAAAAGGCATTTCACCCTCTTCCCGATTTATTTCCAGCAACGCTCGACCGATCCCAGGCAAGATTACACCGCCGTCTTTCCCTTCTACGGCCACCTCGAAAACCGGCTCTTTCGCGACGAGATTGATTTCATCATGTTCCCCGGCTATTCCAAGACCCGCAAGAAAGACGTGGTCACCTACAACATGCCCTACCCGTTTTTCCATCTGCGCTATGGCGATGGCCTGCGCGGCTGGCAGATCTGGCCTTTCACGGGCCGCGAGCACAAGGACATCACCTTCCAAACCAATTCCTCCGGCGAATCCATTACCAATGGCGGCCACGACCGCCTGTTCGTCAACTGGCCATTTTACGTCCGCGTCACCAATGGCATCGGCACAGAGAATCCGGTCAGGGAGGAGGCGTTGATTCCCTTCTACACCCTTTACCGTTCCAAGCTGCGCGATACCACTTCCTGGGGCTGGCCGCTGGGCGTTACGCATACGGTGAATCGCGAAAAAAAATACACGGAATGGGACGCGCCATGGCCGCTTGTCGAGTTCGCCCATGGCGAGGGCAAAACTGAGCGCCGCGTCTGGCCCCTCTTCAGCGAGGCGCACAGTCCCACCTCGGAAAGCGACTGGTATCTCTGGCCGGTTTACAAATACAACCGCATTGTCTCGCCCCCGCTGTACCGCGACCGCACACGCATCCTCTTCTTCCTCTATTCGGACATGAACTTGAAAAGCACCGAAACCGGCCGGTCCTTGCGGCGCACCGAACTGTGGCCGTTTTTCACTCGCCGACGCGACCTGAACGGCAACGAGCGTCTGCAAGTCCTCGCCATCCTCGAACCCATTTTCCCAGGCAACAAAGGCTTCGAGCGCGAATACTCCCAGGTCTATGCGTTGTGGCGCGCTGAACAAAATCCCAAGACCCACGCCACCAGCCAGTCCCTGCTCTGGAACCTTTATCGCCGCGAGACTGCGCCCGAGCATAAAAAAATCTCGCTCCTCTTCGGCCTTTTCCAGTATCAATTGTCCCCGGCAGGCAGGCAATGGCGCGTATGCTATATTCCCGTGGGGAAGGTTAAATCGCCGGTCCATGCGGCAGAACCGGCGTCCGGACATTGATGGCATGAGTGATTGACACCCGTAACAAATAATTATGTTTCAAAACCTTGGCGAAATGATGCTCCTCTTTTTGAGGACGCTCCGCGCTTTGCCGCTGGTCTGGCGTCAGCGCCAGAAGGTGTTCGATCAATTCTTTGAGATCGGCAACGCCAG
>JAQGPB010000083.1 GCA_028293265.1 Pedosphaera sp.
CCGGCCTCCCTTTCCATCATAAGAGGTAAATTTGAATTTAGGCCGGCGGCGCGGCTCGGGTTCAACGCCGTTTGGATACACAACGCGCCCGCCGGGGCGGACCAGGTCAAGGCATCGTTCCAATGTCTCGCCGCCCGCCAATGCCAGCACCGCATCAATGCCCTTGGGTGCCAGCGCGCGAAGTTCCTCGGTGGCGCGCTTGCCGCGGGCGTCGAACACGCCCTGCGCTCCCAGCCGGCGCACCAGCATCATCGCTTTTCTTCCGGAAGCGGTGCCCAGCACGCGCGCGCCCAGCCGCCGGGCGAATTGCACCGCCAGCGTGCCCACCGCGCCGGACGCGCCGAAAATCAGCACCGTCTCGCCGCGCCGCACGCGCAAATGGTCGTCAATGCCCTGCAATGCGGTCAAACCCGTCACCGCCGCGCCCCCTGCATGCACCAAGTCCAGCCGTTTCGGCACGCGCCCGACATGCTCCGCATTCACCGCGACATACTCGGCGTAAAATCCGCCTTTCCGATTCATGAACTCGTAAGCCCATACCGCTTCGCCCGCGCGAAAACGCCGTACGCGCGCACCCGTTGCCGCGATGGTCCCCGCGCCATCGGTTCCCAAGACGAGCGGAAATTTCGGACGCTTCTCGGGCCACCAACCGCCGCGCATCTCCGCATCCCAGACTCCCACGCCCGCCGAGTGGAGGGCAATCAGCACTTCGTCAGGTCCCGGTTCCGGCACCGGCAAAATGTGGAGTTTCAAAACGGAAGGCGGCCCGAAACGATCAATAGCGGCCGCCTTCATCAAGTCCTTTTGACTCTGCTGGGCGCGACCGCGCGCGCGTTGCCGGTGATTTCGTCTGGATTTGGGAAGCTGGGCGGGTTCTGGCATCGCAATGTCGTCCTTGTACATGTTCATAAATCAAAACCTTTCCGCGCGCTGTCACCTGCCAATACCCCAGGAACGCGCTCTTTAACAAAACGCTACGCCCTCCAACCGCCAGTGTCCAGCGGGCTGCCGGAAATAATGAGCATCAAATGAGCGCGTTGCCGATGCCCGCGCTTGGCCAGGTGAAACACCCCATCTGGCAACGGGTTCTTTCCTTCATGGCTGCTTTGACAACCCGGCGGCGCAGGCAGATGATTTCATAGGAGGATTTATGAATGGTTATGATGGAATTAAAAAACACATGGCATTGTTCATTGCGCTGGGTGTGGCGCTGATTGTTCTGGGTTCGGTGGCGATCATCGCCGCAGTGGCGACGACTTTGATCTCGGTGATGGTTTTTGGCTGGCTGCTTTTGATTGGCGGTATCATCCAGTCCGTTCACTCTTTCTGGGTTCGTCCTTGGAGCGGTTTGCTGCTGCAATTATTGATCGGCATTCTGAACATCATCGTAGGCTTGCTGATCGTGGCCAACCCAGGCGCGAGCGCGCTGGCATTGACGCTGTTGATGGCGGCTTTCTTTACGGTGGGTGGAGTGTTCCGGATCGTGACGGCGGCGGACGAACATTTTCCCGGCCGTGGCTGGGCACTGTTGAGCGGCTTGATCAATATCCTGCTCGGCATCCTGATTTGGGCCCAATGGCCGTCCTCGGCCTTTTGGGTGATCGGCATGTTCATCGGGATTGACCTGATCTTCACCGGTTGGTGGTTCATCGCCCTGGCCACGCTGGCAAGGAGATTGACCGGTCCAACTACAACTACCGCCTCACCGGCGACTTGAAACTCAACCGGGCTTGATCTTTGAGACGTCCACCTTGGGCTTGGGCCATTTCATTTTGAGCCGCTCGATGGCGTGCACCACCGTTTGCGCGATGACATAATTGCGGTACCACTTGTGGTTTGCCGGAACAATATGCCACGGCGCGTACGACGTGGTGCAGCGATTGATGGCATCCGCGTAGGCTTTTTGAAATTCATTCCAATGCCTGCGCATTCTGAAGTCCTCCGGATCAATCTTCCAGTTCTTGGCCGGGTCACGCAGGCGGGCCTTTAACCGTCGCGCCTGCTCGTCCTTGCTGATATGGAGGAAAAATTTGAGCAGGATATGATTGTTTTCAGCAAGAGTTTTTTCAAAGGCATTGATCTCGTCATAGCGTGCTTCCCAAACCGCCTTCGGCTTGAGCTTCAACACCCGCACGACCAGGACATCTTCGTATTGCGACCGGTTGAAAACGCCGAAGTTTCCAAGCCGTGGCTCGGCCTTATGAATGCGCCAGAGGAAATCATGTGCAGCTTCCTCGGCGGAAGGAACTTTGAAACTGGTGGCCTCTACACCGAGCGGATTGACGAATTCGAGCACCCGTTTGACGGCGCCATCCTTGCCGCTGGTGTCCATGCCCTGGAGCAGGATGGTCAATGAATGGCTGGCATTTGCATAAAGGAGCTGTTGCAGATCCCCTATGCGCAGGCAGAGTTTGACCGTCTCCTGTTCCGTCGTCTCCTTGTCCAAGCCCCCGTGATAACACGGATCAAAATCACGCAGCCGAATCCGGGAGGTGATTTTGATCGGTTGGGCCGTCGCCATTGATTTTGCGGGGCTTTGCCTCTGACAGTCATGCCTTTGTAGCTGTAATCGCGACCGCTTCCGTGTAGCGAACAACGATTTCGTCGCCTTTCTTGATTTGGTCAAGATTCTGCACCCGTTGGTCCACCTTCACCTTGATGGTATTGCCGTCCGGCTGTTTCAACGTAACCTGGCGTTTCTTCGGGTCAATGTCTTCGACCGTCGCCGTGGTTTTTATTGAATTGACCACCATGCCCCCGGGAGGCGCTCCTTTTTCGGGAGCGATCACAAACTGCTCCTGTTCATAGCCGGTGGGCTCCTGGCCTGGTTTTGCGAGCATCACGGCGGCGGATCTGTAATAATCCACATTTACCGTGTCACCCTTGTGCAATTGGGCGAGATCCGGCGCTGTGTTGCCAAACCTTAACAGAATTATGTTGCCCTCCGGGTCTTTCAAGGTCACCAGATGCCGCCGGGGATGAACGCTCTGTACGACGGCCTTCACACTGACGGCTTCCGAAACCACCGGCTGGGGTTGCTGTTGCTGTTGCTGCTGTTGCATTGGGGGTTGTTGTGTTTGGCCCAGTGCTGAATAAGAAATTCCCAGCAAGGTTGATGTCATGCATGCCAATAATATTTTTTTCATTTTCTCCTCCTTTGGAAAATTAACCATCAGCCGGTTGTCTCCACTTTTTATCGTCAAAAGCGGAACCGGCCATTTTCAGCCTAAGTCGGACTCCAACCTCGTCCCATGGAGTGTCTGCCCCAATCTCGGGCGTTATATTACCAGTCCATCCCTGGCATTTTCTGTTGTGAAAAAAATGTTCCGTCTTAGGTTGTTTAAAGGTTTGGATGGTTCGCGTATTTAACCAAAGAGGCCATTTATGAGCATACCCGCGCAATTTCAATTGAAAACGATCCTGGTTCCCGTTGATTTCTCGGAGCCATCCCGAAGCGCGCTCCAATGCGCCAGTGCCCTGGCCAAACCCTTCAACGCGGAAATCATCCTCCTGCATGTGGTCGAATCCGTCCTGCCCCCGCCTGATGACTTCATCGTGGATAGCGCCGCGCTGGCGGCGGCGTTGAGCGATGATGCGGCTCACCGCCTGGCCGAATGGCATCGGCAGTTTGCCGCGCACGCCCGGCTTCAGGAGATGCTTCGCGTTGGGACACCTTATCGCGAAATTGTGGACGCCGCCGACGAGGCCGATGCCGATCTTATCGTTCTAGGAACCCATGGCCGAACCGGGCTGACGCGGTTGTTGATTGGAAGCACGGCCGAACGGGTGGTGCGCGATGCGCATTGTCCCGTGCTGGTGGCCCGGGAACGCGAACAAAAAAAGCTCGAGGTTTCGCGGGGCAAACGGCCGGCAGCCAAAAGCAGGAGTCGCGGCACTTACCCGGCCGGAATGCAAGATGATCAAGGAAGCTCCAAGCAGCCGCGGACTGTGGAACCGAAACCTTAGCGCATTTCCATAAATTCTGCAGCGTGCGCCTGCGGCCCCTGCGGGAGAGCGGTGTTTTTGGCTTTTGGCTGCGTTTTGGCTCGGTCACAGGGCGCTGCGGCCCTGCTCCCTCGCCAAAGCCTTGCCAAAAGCCAAAAACCCTCGCTCCGCATCGCTACATAATTTCTGTCAATGCTCTAAATTCAATCATTCGATTGCGGGATGAAACGGCGTTCGGGGCGGCGTTGGGGTTGGGCAAGGCGTTCAATGACGAAGCTGCCCATGATGAGATAATCCATCTCGGTGTTCACGAAGCAACGGTAGGCATCATCGGGGGTGCAGACGATGGGCTCGCCGCGGACGTTGAAGGAGGTGTTGACGAGGACGGCGCTGCCAGTGGCTTGTTCCCAGCGCAAGAGAAGATCGTGGAGCAGGGGATTGTGTTCGCGCCCGACGGTTTGGATGCGGGCGGAGTAATCCACATGCGTGACGGCCGGGATGGTGGAGCGAATTTCCTTGAGTTGGTCGAGGCCGGTGAAGCCAGGCTGCACGGGGCACCGCAGGGCGGCTTTGACGGGCGCGACGAGGAGCATGTAAGGCGAATCGTCGTCGAGTTCGAAATAATCAGCCACGCGTTCGCGGCGGACAATGGGGGCAAAGGGACGGAAGGATTCGC
>JAQGPB010000099.1 GCA_028293265.1 Pedosphaera sp.
GCAAAACGGAGGTCAAGGCCAGCACCGCCACCGTGTCCCGCGGAAAATGCGCCAGTACTGCCTTGTCAAAGGACAGCGTCGAGCGCAGGCTTTGCCAAAAACCAACATGCAAATTGCCGGTGTATCTGTTCAGCAGCGGAAACAAAAATATCAACAGCAAGCCCGCCAGACCGCAGCAGAGCATCTGGAACATGAAGCGCGGATTCAGCGCCCCCAGCCCCTTGATCCAAATGATGGCGGCAAGAAACGCCGGAAAAAAGCCGATCATCGCCCAGTTATCGGCCATTCCGAGGCCATAGGCCAACGCTAGCCGGATGAGCCAGGATTCCCTGCCGTTGATCCGATATTCCAGCAGGCAGCGAATCACATAGGCAAACAATAACAGGTCGAACATTTCGCCGGTTGCCTCGGTGGCATTTTCCCAGAAGGTCATCTGCAAACCGCAAATCAGCACCGCCAAGAGCGGCGGCAGCCAGGCAGCCGGAATGGTGAGAATGGAAAACTCGCTTTGCTCGCGCTGCCGTTGTTCGTGCGTGCGGTCATGCGGCAGCAGGACGACCGAACGTCCGAGCAGGGCCAGAACCAACGCGGCGCAAACGGCTGAAAAAACATTCAGCGCCACGGGAATCACGCCCACCGGCAGCCAGCGCAGCGGATAGGTAATGAGAAACGTGACCGGCCCAAGCGCATGTGGGCGCTGGCTCCAATTGGCGAAGTCCACTACTTCGTTCAGACTGTTTGGGGTCACCCAACGGTTCAACGTCGCCAGGAATATGCCGAGCATGCCCGCACCCAGCAGCCATGGCAGCACGGAGGTGACAAAACTTCTGACCCGGGGCGATTCGGTTTCGGTTATCATCTGTCAGTGAGGGCCAGAGTTGAGTTCATGCTTAGGCGATTGGCAAGTCAAGAATGGTGTCAGGACCGGCACTCTAAGGGGAAAGAGTGTCCGGCTTCAACCTTAAATCAGCAACGCATTCGACGTGCTGTGTTTGTGGAAACATATCCAAAGGGATCACACGTAATAACTCAAAGACACCGCCCGAGCACAAAACGTTCAAGTCCCGCGCCATCGTTGCCGGATGGCAGGAGACGTAAATAATCTGGCCCGGACGTGTTTCGCGCAGCAAAGCCAGGCTTTCCGGCAGGCAGCCGGTGCGCGGCGGATCAAGAACCACCGTGGTGGCGGCCGCAGGAAAACGTTTCAACAGGCCCGGCAGCAATTCCTCCGCCCGTCCGGTCAGGAATTCGCCATTTGTGCGATTCCGGACGACGGCATTCCGGCGCGCGGCCTTGATTGCTAGTTGATCCAGTTCCACACCGACAAAATTTTCAACGAGGTCGCCAAGTTCGATGCCGAAAAATCCGACGCCGCAGTAAACATCCACCAAAAAGCGGTTTTGACTTTGCCGCAGGCATTCCCGCACTGTTTCAACCAGCTTGGGCAACAGAAAGAAATTATTTTGAAAAAATGAATCTTTGGGCACTTCCCAACCCTCCGCGGCCACGCGCAACACCACCTTGATTCCGCCCTTCGGTGGCGGATGCGCACGCACATGGCGGATTTGCTCGTTCAAAGCCGGTTCGGCGATCTTGCACTCCTCAATATCTACCACCAGCCGGTTGTCGGCGCGGATGAAACCGATGTTCAAGCCCTGCTTGAATTTGTCCCACTGGCTGCGAATCATGATGCGATTGCGGTAGCCGTAAGGCTGGGGGCAGGGGACCACTGGCGCGATGACCTGCGAATTGATGCCGCCAATGCGCTCGAACAGATCGCAAATCTGCTTGTGCTTGAGACGCAATTGCGCGGCATAATCAATGTGCTGATACTGGCATCCGCCGCAATCGCCAAAATAACGGCATTGCGGCTGCACCCGTTCTGCCGATGCCTTTATCACCTGCAGCAACCGGCCGCGGGCAAACCGCTTCTTGACCTCGGTGATTTCCACCTCCACCACTTCGCCCACCAACACGAACGGGACAAAAACCACGAAGTCTTCCACGCGCCCCACGCCTTCACCGCCGAAGGCGATGTCGTGGATCGTAATCGTGCAACGCGCGCCCAGTGTCAGGCCCGGAATTGCTTTGTCGGCCACATCATTCATGAATTGTCCGGCTAATGACTAAGGCCAGATTACGGGATGTCAAGGCGAAGCAGTGCTGTTTGCAACATTGGCAACGTGCCCGTCACTTGTCGTGCGGCACTTCGTCATAATGCCTGCGCAGGACATCATCGCCAAAATCGTTTTCCAGGTCGCGCCAGACGGTGTGAATGTGGTTCGCGTTGTTCTGAGTGCAGTCGTATTCGAGCAGAAAAGTGGGGCCTTGGATGCGATAATAGTGAGGATCACCCCGTTCAAAACCGCCTGCCCAGGCAAAAGACACCTTGTCAAAACCGGCCTGCTCAAGCTTCTTCAAATCACTTTCCGCCACTTCTGCTCGATGACGATAGGCATAACCCTTGAGCAATTCACGCAAAGCCTCCTTTTGTTCCGCGCTCATTTTGTCGGCAGACAAGCCGGGCGGGTCCAGCAACTGCACCTTGCGGGCGTTGCCGGTGATCATTTCCTTCGGCGCTTCAATTCGTAATATTGCTATCTTTTGCTGTTCCGGGGAAAGTGATTTCACAAATGCCCGCCCCAACGTCTCTTCCTCGCCAAGCACCCGCAATCCTTTGCGCGGGCCTTCTTTTACTTCCGCCGGATTCGAGCCGAAAAACGCAGGTGTCGCCGCGAGCACGTTGCCCTCACGCACGACAAAATTTAGCGAGAGATGATGTCCCTCAACCCGCCAGCCCCAGGTTTCCTTCGCACCCGGCTTGCCGAATATGGTGAAAAAATACAGGTCGGGATTGCGTGTTGGGCCTTTGCCCTGTTCCATGTCCTTGAGGATTTGGTCGAGGCTCATGATTGTGACCGCCTTGGCATAACCGCGCTGGCTGAGACCGCTGTTGAGCAGGGCGTGGGCGAGCTTTTGCTGCGCCGGGGTCATTTCCGCGAACGGCAGGCCCTTGCGCGGCTTGGGAATGAAATGCCAGTCGAAGCGTTCGTCATCCTGAAAAGTGTAGGTCGCCTTCGACTGTTGTTCCGGCGCAAGGGCGCTCAGCCAATTATTCGCCGCCTCCGCCATCTCCCCGCCGGGGCTGGCACGGAGCTGCGCGGTCAAACCAAAAACAGCCAGCAATAACAACGACGTAATCCGGCCCGACAGGCAGCGAGAGTGATTCATGGCTCCAAAGTCAGGCAAAGAGGGCAGGGAAGGCAATTAGAAAATGCGCACCAGTTTTGCCTTGGGCGCATTTCGCCGGTACCACCACGACCCGCGCTCCGTCATTCGCCTGCCGAACCCGTATCCATCCATCCGTGGTTAAAAACCCTCTTTCCCCGTTGCAGAAAAACGACCCTTTTTGCGTGTAGGGAAAAAAGATTTTTTCACACCCCCAAAAGACCATGTTTTTCTGAAAGCAGCAAACCCGCATAAACATTGGCCACAACCGCCTTTTTTTCACAAAGATTCATCAAAATAAAAAAGCGTGTCAAACCTACCGTAGGTTTCATTTTCCAGCCTCCCCTCTGGTAAAGTGGTCTCATGAATGCTCAATATGGAGTATGTCAGGGTTCAGGCCATGGGCCTGGCGGCCAGGTAGCGCGGGCGTCCCGCCCGTCGCCCGGCCCCTCAACCCTCAACGATCAACCCTCGACCACATCGGGGCGGAGTTTCCCGCTAAATCAGCCCTTATCCCACCCTCAACCCTCAACCATTTGGTCCAGCCAGCCCCATTCCGCCAATTGGAGCTTGGAGCTTGGAGCTTCTCAAACGGCGCGGAGTTTCTCACCAAATCAGCCTAAATTTGCGCGCCACTCCACTTTCCGTCCCACCTTGAACCCGGAGCGGCCAACCCGCCTTCGCCAAAATCAGCCCAAAACCACCCAGAACGACCAAAAAATTCTTGTTTGAAATCCCATTCCCCTGACCCTGCTTATTCCCCTGACCATCCCCTCCCATTCCCCTTTTGTATGGACATTCACCCTCACCCACTTGAATTCCAAATGCGTCCTTTT
>JAQGPB010000161.1 GCA_028293265.1 Pedosphaera sp.
CTTGATGATCTTGTGATTATCAAAAGCTTACGAGGAAAGCCGCCGGGTAGGATAGATCCCCCAAATTATGAGAGTCCAAGCATTCCCCACCCACGTTCCTGCTCCCGTTTCAAGTTCGGTCGTTCGCGAGACTGAAGGCGATTTCACCGAGGCTTCCGAGTTTAACCGCCGGGGCTTGTTTGTCGGCGGATGCCCGAAGTCAGGGACGACCCTTTTGCTGACGTTGCTGGACAGCCATCCGCAACTGGTGGTGTTTCCCCGGGAAACTCATTATTTGGATGAAGGCAGGAAGTATGCGGCCCTGGGTGATTTTCAAGCCAAGCTGCGCCATTTGATCGCCCGCTCAGAAATGCAGTCGGTTGAGAGCGCATGGCTTGACAATTCGCCTGAACCCGGAAACGGCGTCACGAGCATCCATTCCGGCTTTGATTTCAAGCAGTTCACCCGGCTCGCGGAAAAATTCGTGAACCAACGCGGGATGAATAATTCGCTGCTCCTGTCGGAAACAGTCAGGGCATACGCCGCAGCGATGGGACACGATTGGCGGAGGTGCGTGCGGTGGGTTGAGAAAACGCCCAGCAATGTCCCGTATTCCGACGATCTGTTCCGGCTGTTTCCGGAGGCCAAGCTGATCCATATCTTGCGCGATCCGCGCGCGGTGTTTGCCAGCCGGCGGCGGCTTCACCTGAACCGTCTGGGCTGCTATACCAAGGCGCACCGGCTGGTGCGGGAATGGAACCACAGCACCCGCCAGATAAAAAGATTGGAGAAACACCGTGGCAATTACCTGGTGATTCGCTATGAGGATCTCATCCAACGGAGCCGCGAGGTGATGGAGAAGATTTGCCAGTTTGCCGGCATTGATTTTCTCCCGGTGCTGCTGGAGCCAACCCACGCCGGGAAGGAATGGCACGGGAATTCGGCCTTTTACACAGCATTCACCGGGATAGACTCGCAGCCGCTGGACAAATGGCAGGAGGAACTTACGGAGGACGAGATCTGGTGGGTTGACTTGCATTGCCGTAAAGGAATGATGCTGGCCGGTTATGAGCCGAAGACCAAGGCCAGGTTTTCGTTCGCCCGCTGGTCCAAGCGCCTGCCGGGTGAATCATGGGGCGGTTATCTGCGCGCCCGGAAGAGTTCGCTTTGCCAGATGGCCGGGCGGTTGGAAGACTGCCGCTACGATTAGGCTTCAGCCAGGCATCAGGCAAATTTGCACTTTTCGGCAAGACGGGCATTTCCGGATGACGGTCCGCCAGAACGCTCTCTCCGAGGAAAGGCTCGCGGGGACGCTCGCCCCGCCTGCTCGCCCCCACGCGCGCGGGAATATTTCACCATGTTGGTGATGGTTTTGAGCAGAATCGTAATGATGGGGGAGACATCCGCTGCGAAAGTCCGGCTTGTTTTTTTGATGGCGGATACTACTTTATGGAATCGTTAACGAATGCGTTCAAAAGTGGAATTTCCGTCATGCCCGAAACTGTGACACTGAATCGTCCCCTGCCCCGTTCCAATGGACGGTTGATGCTTTGCAATATTGGGCGTGTGGGCGACACAATTTTGCGCAACTCGATCCTCGACTCGGCATTTCGAACTTACGCGAAGGTGGATTACATCTGCGGTCCGAGCAATGCCGAATTGTTGCGCAGCGACACGCGGCTGAACCAGATCACCGTGATGCGCAACTCGTTTGCCGGGTTCGCCAGCCTGGCGAAAGCCGCCTTGCTCCATCGTTACGACGGGTTCATTGACCTTAAGGATCATTGGAGCTGGACCAGCGTCCTGATCACGTCGTTGTTCCGCAGCCGGGTGAAAACGGGCTGGAACACCGACCGTCTGAAGCCGTTTGACCGGGACGTGCGCAGTGTCTATGTGCTGAACAAGCACAAGATGGAAACGATGCGCCGCATCGGCGAACTCGCGGGGCTGGAACCGGGGGAATACAAGCCGACGCTGGTCTTGACGGCAGAATCCATCCGGTGGTTTCAGGAGAATTATGCCTGGGAGAAGCCGTATATTTTTTTGAATATTTCGGCGACGTCGGAGGACCGCGTGTGGCCGGTGACGCATTGGGCGCGCTATGTGCATAGTTGCGGGCTGGGCGAAGGCAAGGAACCGATATTGGTCAACGGCCTGCCGAAAGACCGGGAGTTGGTGCATGAGCTTTGCTCGAAACTGCCGGGCGCGGTGGCCTTCAAGCCCCGGCAATTCATGGATGTGGCGGCGGCTTTGGTCAACGCCCGGCTGGTGCTGACGGTTGATACCGGCGTGGTCCACGCCTGCAGCGCGCTGAACAAACCGATCGTGGCCTTGAGCCACAGCGGGACTGAATATGGCCCGCTCTCGACCCGGAAATTGGTGATTCAGCCGCCCGGCTGCACCGTTTCACAAATGGCTCCCGAGCTGGCCATCGCCGAGACCCTGCGCCGCGGCCTGCCGTGATTTGCTTCGGCGGGTCAAGAAAATTCTGAAGACAAAATTGGGGGGAACACCCCATGGTCTTGAGCGCATAATAGGAGATATTCACCGTAGTTTTTCACACGCTAAAACTGAGCTTGGTGGCCAGCCGCAATGTGAAACTACAGCGGTTCAGCGCCGAACCGTGCCGGGAAATTAAAACACCAGCTGGCGAACCGGCTGCAAAATCATCATCATGAGCAAGCATCTGCCCGTAACCGCTTACACGCTCACCTACAATGAGGCCGGCCAGATTCGCGACGTCCTCGAAAGCATCAACTGGGCGGATGAAATCATCATCGTGGATTCATTCAGCACGGATGAGACAGTGGACATCGCCCACGAATATGGCGCGCGCATCATCAGCCGGAATTTCTGCGGCTTCGGCCAACTGCGTAATCTCGCGCTGGATGCCGCGCGCCATGACTGGATTTTCAGCCTCGACGCGGACGAGCGTTGCACGCCGGAACTGGCGGAGGAGATCCGCCGCGAGTCGCGCGCGCCGCGGTTCGACGCCTATCATGTGCCGCGCAAGAGCCATTTTCTGGGCCATTGGATGCGCCATTCCGGCTGGTATCCCGATTACCGGCAGCCGCAATTGTTCAACCGCACGCGCATGCGCTACCGCAACGACCTCGTGCATGAGGGCTTCAACTTGAATGGCCGGCTCGGTTATCTCAATGAGCACGTGCTGCAATATCCCTGGCCGACGCTCGAAGTCGGGACGGCGAAATTGCAGCGTTACTCCACCTTGATGGCCGAGCGTTACTCGCATAAGAACAAGCGGGCTTCGCTGGCCCGGATGCTGGGCAGTTCGATTGGCATGTTCCTAAAGGTTTACTTTTTCCAGCAGGGATTTCGGGATGGCAGGCATGGGTTTACCCTGGCCACTTTATATGCGTATTATACATTTCTGAAATACGCAAAATTATGGGAATTGCAGCGGCAGGAAAAGCCCGCGCCGGTCGTCGAGACCGAGCTTTGCCTGGAGAAGGGGACCCATTGACCGGACCGTTGCGCGTCTTGCTCGTC
>JAQGPB010000168.1 GCA_028293265.1 Pedosphaera sp.
CGCAGCGAAATTGATTGGGCGGACACCACTTGTTTCCCTCCAGATTGACCAGCCGTTCCACGCGCCGCCCGAGGCCGGAACGAAATCCATTGCCCTCCACACCCATCTGCCGGAACGCCCGCCGCTGCGTCAGCCGCGTGCCGATTTCCACGAGGCACTCGGCGAGAACGCTTGGGCCATCCGCCACCAGCAGGCTGGCCTCGTCCGCCGCCAGTTCGCTCGCCGCCTGCAATTGCTGCCTCGCCCGCCAGACCAGCGGATGCCACCACAGCGCGGCAGTCACCAGGTCCGCCAGCAAATACCAGCCCGCGTCGTTCCCCGCGAGATGCGCAAGTTCATGCGCCAGCATCGCCTCCTGTTGCGCGGCCGCAAACTTTTTCCCGAAACCCACCGGCAAGCCAATCGTCGGTCGCAGCAAACCAAAAGCAACCGGCCCGCAAATTCTCTCCGATTCCAGCAACCTCACCCGCCGGCGAATGCCCAATTGCAACGCGAGTTCCCTCACAGTTTTCCGCAATTCCACATCATCCACCTCCCGGCGCCTCCACCGAAAAATCTCAAACGCAACTCGCGCAAACAACACCCGCCCCAGCACAACCGCGATTCCCAACATCCAAATCGCCCCCGGCAACATCGCCCATAACGGCGCAGAATTGCCGCTAAAATGAGCCGCATCCGTCCTCCCATGTTCAACCTTCACCGCCGGGGTGGAAGCACTTCGATATTTAATGCCAGGCAGCCCATTTTTCTCCCTGTCCCTCATCGGGAAAGAGGGCTGCGGTGAGAAGGCAGCCTCCCCCATTCGATGTTCAATGTTCGATGTTGGATGTTCGATGTTTCCCCTTCCCTCCAAAGCACCCGCACCGCTCATCCACCCGGCCAAACCGCGCGCCGTGCCGGTGAACTCAAAAACCACCAGCAATAACAGGCTCAAAATGCACACGTGCCAAACCATCCGCCGCCACGTCGCGGAATGAATGCGCCGCTGCAATTGCGCGGCGATGCCAACAATCACCGCGCCCTCCAGCGCCAGCAACCCGATGAACTGCAGCCACGGAACCATTGACGGATTCATAGTTTCTTTTTCCTTTCCGCAATCAGGCGTTCGACCTGCGTCAATTCCTCCCGGCTCACTTCGCGCGTTTTCAGCAGATGGCTCACCATGTCGGCCAGGCTCCCCTCGAACAGCCGGTCCACCAGATGATCGGCCATGCTGCGCGTGACCTCATCCTCGGCCACCACCGCGCGATAAACAAAACTCCGGCCCTCGTCCCGATGCTTCACCAGCCCGCGCTCCTCCATCTTGCGCAGCATCGTGGCCACCGTGGTGTAGGCCAGGTCCGCCTTGGGTCCGAGCACGCGATGCACGTCGGCCACGCGCGCCTCCTCGCGCTCCCACAGCACCTGCATGATCTTCAGTTGCAAATCCCCGAGGCGATGCGTCTTTGGTTTGGTCATGGTCCGGCTTTCTATTACCGCGATAATACTACCATGGTAGTAGTAACGTCAACAATTTTTTTTCATAATTTTTTTAACCGCCAGTTTTTGCTTGGACTCACTTCCACAGAATGCGGACAATCACCAGCATGGGTCCCAACCCGACCGCAAAAAATCCGGCCCCGCAAAACAGCGCCGACGCCTGGTTCACTCCGGGCCGTTTCGCGCTGTTGCTGGGTCTGCTCATCGCGGTCTGCTTTCCGCTCGTCCTCGGCGGGTTCGAAACTTTTTACGCCGTGGATTTTGGGACGTTCGGCTACCCCGTGGCGTCGTTCCAACGCGATTGTTTTTGGGCCGGTGAATTGCCGCTCTGGAATCCGTACAGCAGTTGCGGCATGCCTTTTCTCGCCCAATGGAACACCATGACGCTTTACCCGCTGTCGTTGTTCTACCTGCTGTTTCCTCTGTCATGGTCGCTGGGGGTTTTCTGCCTGGGCCACATTTTTCTGGCCGGCCTGGGCATGTATTTTCTCGCGCGCCGTTGGACCGGCAGCCAGCTCGCCGCCGCGCTCGCGGGCACCGCCTTCGCCTTCAACGGCCTCACCTGGTTCGGCCTGATGTGGCCGAACAACATTGCCGCGCTCGGCTGGATGCCCTGGGTTGTGCTCACGATGGAATCCGCCTGGGGCTACAAGAACGAACCCCAACCTCGGCCATTCGATGTTCGATGTTCGATGTTGGATGTTCGATGTTTCCCCCCTTCATTTCTCACCAGCGGACGAGCAATCATCCTCGCCGCCCTCGCCGGAGCCATGCAGATGCTCTCCGGCGCGCCCGAGGTCATCCTCCAAACCTGGCTCATCATCGCTGCGTTATGGCTGGTGCAATTCTTCCGGGGCAACATCCCGCGCTGGCCGATGCTTCTCCGCACGCTCGGCATCGGCGCTCTGGTGGCCGGTTTGAGCGCCGCGCAATTGCTTCCCTTCCTGAGCCTGCTCTCGCATTCGCAACGCGACACCCAATTCGGCAGCTCCCTCATGCTCGCGATGCCCGCTTACGGCTGGGCCAATTATCTCGTGCCGCTCTTCCACTGCTTTCACTCGCCGCAAGGCGTGTTGATCCAGCCGATGCAAGGCTGGACCGGCTCGTACTATTCAGGCGTGGCCATCGTGGCGTTGGCCTTGCTCGCCGCATGGCGCGCGCGCAGCCAGCGCACCTGGCTGCTGGCCGCGCTGCTCGTGTTCAGCCTGACCATGGCCTTGGGCAGCAATTTTTTTGTTTATCCCGCGGTCCAGAAATTGATGCCGCTGATCGGCTTCATGCGCTTTCCCATCAAGTTCGTTGTTCTGGCAACCTTTGCCTTTCCCCTGCTCGCCGCCTGCGGATTGAAATGGCTCCTGGCAACCACGCCCAAAGACTGGCCCCGCGAATGGAAAAATCTTCTTTGCCTCGCCGCCGGTTTGCTCGCCGCGATTGTCCTCATTCTTTTCTTCGCCTGGAAATATCCGCTGGGCTCGGACGACGTGCCGGGAACAATTGTGAACGGCTTCCTCCGCGCCATATTTCTCGGCCTCACGTTGGGATGCCTCGTGCTCATCCATCGGGAAAAGGAAACCAGACGGCAACGCCTCTGGCAGACGGGCCTGATTTTGCTGCTCTGGTTCGATGTCTTCACCCACGCGCCGAACCTCAGCCCCACCGTGGCCCGCGCGGCTTATGCGCCCGACACCATCCGGCAATATTTCAAATGGGACACCCAGCTCCGACCCGGCGTCTCGCGCGCCCTGCAAAGCAAGGCCTCGCTCCTGAAAATGCTCACCGCCAGTTCCGGCGACCCGGAAGCCGACACCACCGGACGCCGCCTGTCGTTGCTCATGAACTACAACCTCCTCGATCACGCCGCCAAGCTCGACGGCTTCTATTCCCTCGATTTGAAAGAGTTCAGCGAGGTCAGCCGATTGGTAAATTATCTCACCAACGACAGCTCGAACCTGAAAGATTTTCTGATGATCTCGCACCTCAGCAATCCCACCAACGCTGTGGACTGGATCACGCGCGATTCATTTCAACCGCTCGTCACCGCCGGCCAGAAGCCAGTATTCGTCACACCCACGAACGAGTTGAACGCGCTGGTGGATGGCCGTTTCGACCCGCGCCACAT
>JAQGPB010000175.1 GCA_028293265.1 Pedosphaera sp.
TGGTTGAGGGTTGAGAGTGGGACAAGGGCTGATTTGGCGGGAAACTCCGCCCCGAAGTGGTTGAGGGTTGAGGGGCTGGGCGACGGGCGGGACGCCCGCGCCACGGCACTCCCGCCAGGCCCGCGGCCTTTACTCTGCCTTGCTCCATATTGAGCCTTCATGGAACCCACTTTACCAGAGGGGATGCTGGAAAATGAAACCTTCGGTATGTTTGACACGTTTTTTTATTTGCTTAATCTTTGTGAAAAAAAGGCGGTTGCGGCCAATGTTTGCAGGCCATCCGTGCTTTCAAAAAAACCCGGGTTTTTCAGAGCCTAAAAAAATCTTTTTTCCCTACACAGAAAAAGGGTCGTTTTTCTGCATTTGGTCCCCTTTTTTGTTTGGCGGTGGTGCAAGGTATTGCGGATGAAAGGGTTTGGCGTGGCTAATACCACTTCTAGTTTCAAACTGCACCATTTACCCCCGCAGATGCTGATTTTTAACTTCTTCTTTTATCTGCGGTCGTCTCCGAACCTGCGGGGGAATAGTGCAGTTACGAACTGCAAATGGTATAAAGGGACAAATGGGACCTATAGGACGGATGGGGCCAATGGCGGATGGGTGTAATCCAGAACCGCGGATGGTATTAGAGCCGCAATCCAACTATTTCTGCCCTCGATATTGCACCCACAGAAAAAGCATCAGGCCAATGACCAGCAGGGCACTGATGCCCCAGGTGCCGGCGTTTGCTTGATTGGGAAACGCCTGCAACGCGCCGACGCCGGCGGCCGGGCCGACGAAGATGCCCATGCCGATGGCGGCTTCGTGAAATCCGCCGCGCTTGCCGCGCGATTCGCCGACATCCATCGAATAAAAAAGCGAGGAATAATAAATCAGGCCGACTGACAGGCCGAACACTGCTTGCGCCGCCACGAGCATCCAGAGCTGCGTGCTGAGCGCTATGGCGATGTAGCTGCCAATCAATCCGAGAAACGCGGCGAACAGCCAGCGGAAACGATAATGCCAGCCGGGCCAGAGCCAGAAGCAGGCGAACGCTCCCAGCCGCACCCAAAACCAGGCCGAACAAATCAGCCCGGCGTAATTCGGCGTCTAATTGAAGTGCGCCGCAAGAGTGGGAATGATGGGGATGACTCCGTAAATGGCCATGTAAGCAAAGGGGTTCGCGATCCAGGCGAGGCGCACAAAGGTCCGGGCCTTGGCAATGGGACGCGGATTCAACGGCGGCAGGCTGGCGGGTTTTTCGTCCGCGTTTACGACCGGTTGCGCGTGGGGAATTTCTGCGTGCATTTTCTGCAGGCGCGGCAGGAGGAACAGTTGTGCCACGTGCAGGCCGGCCGGCAGCCAGAACAAGGTTTCGCCGCCAAATTTATCCAGCAACGCGCCGCTGGTGAGATACGCGAGCGCGGACGCGCCGGCCCAGACCATGTTGTAAACGCCCGCGGTGCGGGAGAGTTCGCCGGGGGCCTGTTCCTGGCTGAGCAGGGATTGCAGCGTCGGCCAGGTGAAGCACATGCTCAGCGTCCAGGCGACCACGATGGCGAGTTCGAGGAGCATCATCGGATGCGAATAACCGAGGATGCGCGGGGCGAGGCCGCCGAAGGCCATCACCAGCGCCATGCCGACAAATCCAATTCGCAACGCCAGGAAATAACCGTGTTTTTTTCCAAACCGCCCGCCGTACCAGGCGGCGAACATATAAACAAATCCGTAGAGCGCCGTAACCAGCAGATTCCTCCGGTCGCCAAAACCAAAATGCTCCTTCAGGTAGAAGAAGAGGTAATTAAAATAATATGCCGTGGCGAGGGCGTTCAGCAATTCGAGCGTGTAGTAACCCTGGTTCAGCCGACGCAGGAGCGCGCCCTTCTCCATGGTCGGGCGCGGCGCGGGGATTATTCTTTCGATGACTTCGGCCATGTCACGCGTTGATTTCTTCGAGGGCCTTGCGGCAATACCATTTCACGGCGTTGGACATGGCGGGTTGGAGCGTGTCCAGATCGCTGGTGGAGCACCAGCGGATGTCGTGATGTTCTTCGCCGGCGAGGGTGAGGGAACCGTTTTTTGGACGCGCCCAATAAATCATGCCGATGTGTTCATGGGTTTCGGTGATGCGATGGATGTCCAGAAAGCGCGGCGCGATCAACGCGCGGGTACCGGGTTCGGTGGTGGGCGGACGCTCGCCAAGAAGTTCGACATCGAGGCCGCTTTCCTCCTTCGCCTCGCGCAGGGCGGCGATTTCCGGGTCTTCATCCAGTTCAATATGTCCGCCGAGCGGAAGCCATTTGTTCAGCTTGCGATGGTGGATCAAAAGGATTTTGCCGTCGTGAACGACAAAAATCGCCACGGTGAAATCAATTTTTTCATGGATGTGCGCCATAACAGACTAGACTTTGGCGCGATTCAGGAAGCGAGTCAATTGCGTGCGGGTCAAATTGCGGCGAGTGACGCCCCTTTTTCTCTCCCCTGCAATATTTCCCCGGTTCTATTGCGTGGTGATCATCTTCTCCCACAGCGCGTTGTTCAGCATCACTTTTTGCAGGAGTTCCGGGTTTTCCTCAACTGCCAGCGGTTGATTGGGATTGGTGAGCAAACGCAAACTGAAAATCGTCCCGTGCGGTTTCGCGCTGCGGGCCTCGATGCGGCCACCATGGTGATGCACGATGAAATAGCAGGCCATCAGGCTGATGCCATATTCCTGCGGGCTGTCGCTGCGCACCACGAAGGGGTCGAACATCACGCGCAGGGCCTCCTCGGGCAACCCCGGACCGTTGTCCTGGATTTCCAGCAAAACCTCCCGCCGATGCGCGGTCGAATCGGGCGATATGCGGGCCGAGAAGTTTATCTGGCTGCCGGGCGGCAGGCTGACGAGTTCGTCCTTGAGCAACAATTCAAAGATGCGCACGAATTTCGGCAGGTCCACCATCAGGGGTGGCATGGTGTCGGGTATCTCGTTGACGACCCGCAGATTGTGCGCGTCAAGGCCGGGCTTCATCGAGGTCAGGACCTTTGCCACCACTTCGTCCAGGCGGACCTTGTCGGTAAAATGGAACGGCGGCCGTTCTGAAGCCAGCCACAAATCCTTCAGCAGATCATTGATCTTGTCCACCTGGCCGAGCGCGTTCTGGTGATAATCCTGCCAAAAATCCTGGTTGCGCGACGTCTGGAGGTTGACACCCTCGTCCGCCAATTTGTAGGGGGTCATGTCGAGAAACGTTTTCACCGCGACCAAGGAATTGCGGATGTGATGGCTCAATCCCGCTGCGAGCAGGCCCAGGCTGACCACGCGGTCGGCCACCATCATTTGATGCAGCACCGCCGTTTTTTCCTTCAGCAACTGGTCGCGCTCCTGTTGCACCATGAAAAATTCCAGGCCCCGCTTCAGCGTGATTTCCAGTTGCGGCGGGTCCCATGGTTTGCTCACGTACCGGTATATTGCGCCGGTGTTCACGGCGGCGATGACCGCCTCCATGTCCGAATAGGCTGTTGCCAGCACGCGAACGATGTGCGGCCGCATCTGCCGCGCCTGTTCCAGCAGCCACACGCCTTTCTCGCCGGGCATCCGCTGGTCGGTCATCAAAAGCCCGATTTCATCCTTGTGGTCTTCCAGCAATTTGCGGCCCTCCTGGGCGGTCGCGGCGGTGAAAATCCAAAACTGGTCTGCAAACGCGCGGGCGAACGATTTCAGGGACTTTTCCTCGTCGTCCACGTAAAGGATGGCGAATTTTTTATAATTGGGTGCGCTGCTCATAAAAGTTTTTTGCTGGAGGAACGCCCGCCCTCACCCCGGCCCTCTCCCCCGAGGAGAGGGAGGGCGTATCGGCGCGCTCTGAAACCTTAATCGTTGCGGTTGCAATCCCCGCGTTGGGTTGTCTCATCATGGAATATTGCAAAAAACTGTGATGCCCTCTCCACCCGGTTGGCGGCAGATGGTTCTCCCTCTCCTGGGGGAGAGGGCTGGGGAGAGGGCGGACGTTTCTCTGACCCTCCGCCTGCCATTCGACTCGTTGCCATGCATAGTTCAATTGGCCTTCACTAAATTCGGTTTGTCGCCGTTCGCCTCCAGGGCGTGGCTGGGAAACTCCAGCTTGAACTCGCAATACTTGCCCTTCTCGCTGCTGACGGTGATGCGGCCATCGTATTCCTCGATGATGCGATAGCAGATCGTCAAACCGAGGCCCATGCCTTCACCGACATCCTTGGTGGTAAAAAATGGATCGAACACCTTGGCGAGTGTCGCCGCGTCCATCCCTTCGCCGTTGTCGCGCACCGTCACAATTGACCGGTCGCCTTCTTCGCGCCCTTCGATGGCAATCACCGGCTTTTCGTCCGGGGAATTCTTGCGCCGGATGGCATCAAGCGAGTTCTGGAACATGTTGACGAATACCTGCAGGAGCTTGTTACGGTTGCCGCGAATCGCAAAATGTTCCGGAAATTTCTGCTCGATCCGGACCTTGTCCTTCCATTCGGTGCTCAGGAACCGCAGCGCGGAAGTGACAATCGGCGCGACCTCGACCTCATCAATGCGCTCGGTGTCAGGGTGGGTGAAGGACTTCAAGTCCGCGACGATGTTTTTGACGCGGGAGATGCCCTCTTCGACTTCTTGGAGCACCTCGGTGTATTCGGCCTGCTGGTCGGGGGCGACGAATTTGCGCTTGTTCTGGAGCGTGAACAGGCCGGTGGTGGCGTAGTTCAGGGGATTGTTGATTTCGTGCATGATGCCGGCGCTCATGCGGCCCAGCGACGCCATTTTCTCGGTCTGGACGAGGAGGGTTTCCGTTTCCTTGAGCTGATCAATGGTCAGGGCCAGGGTCTGGTTCTGTTTCGCGATCTTTTTCTTGGCATGATGCGCGTCAACGAGGTTCTTGACGCGCACGTGCAGTTCGGAGGTGGAAAACGGCTTGCAAAGAAAATCATTCGCCCCGGCGGAAAGCGCCGTCAATTTGGTTTCCTCGTCGGCGCGGGCGGTCAGGATGATGATGGGAATGGCCTGGGTGGAGGCTTGCTGGCGCAGTTCGCGGCAGACTTGCAAGCCGTCCTTTTCCGGCATGTTCATGTCCAGCAGGATCACGTCGGGCAGGGCTTCGGTGGCTTTTTCCACCGCCTGCTGGCCGTCCACGGCTTCGATGACCTGGTAATGCGATTCAAGCTGCGATTTCAAAAACCGCATCATGTCCGGCTCATCATCCGCCACCAACAGCCGGGAGAGACCGCCATTTTCTGAGGCTTTCAGAGGCTGAGGAGCTTCATTTGACACGATGACGGTGGGGAAAAGTTCGGCGCGACGATAAAGGCCGGCGAGCCATTCTTCCGATTGCACACCGACCGGTTCAGCGGCAGGCGTGGCGGCGGGGGCTGATGGCGCGCCTTGCGTCGGTTGCGTTTCCACTTTGACTGGCTGGGGCATGGCTTCGGCTTTTAGATAAGGCAGGCTCACGGAGAAAGTGGTGCCCTTGCCTTCCTGGCTTACCACGGAGACGTTGCCGCCCTGGATTTCCGTCAGTTCCTTGACCAGCGAGAGGCCGATGCCGACGCCTTGAAATTTGCGCTTGGAAGAATTGTCCGCCTGCCAGAACCGGTCGAAAACGTGCGGCAGATTTTTTTCGGAAATCCCCACGCCGGTGTCCTCCACCGTGAGCAGCACTTGTTCCCCCTGCCGTTGAACGCGCAAGGTGACCGAGCCGCCCCTGGGAGTGAATTTCAGGGCATTGAAGAGCAGGTTCAGAACGGTTTTTTCCAGCTTGTCCCGGTCCGCCAGCAAGGCCCCCAATTCCGGTTGCACGATGGTTTCCAGTTTCAAGCCCTTGGCGTCGGCCATTTGCTGGGCCGCGCTGACCAGGCCCCGCACAAAGGCGTTCATTTCCAAAGGCTCGCGTTTTACTTCCATGCGTCCGGATTCGAGGCGGACGAGGTCGAGCAGGTCGTTGATCAATTTGAGCAGCCGCATGCCGTTGGCGTGCATGATGCCCATGAGATTGCGCGTCGGCCCGTCGAACTGCTGGGTGCGGCTGTGAATCATGGTTTCCAACGGCGATAAAAGGAGCGTCAGCGGCGTGCGCAACTCATGGCTGATGTTCGCGAAAAACCGGTTCTTGATCTGGTCGAGTTCCTTGAGCTTTTCATTGCTCTCGGCGAGCATCCCGCGGCTTTTGTCCAACTCGAACCGGAGGGAAAATTCGCGGAAACGCTGGCGGCTTTGGAAATAGGTGCCAACCACGACGATGATGTCCATGAGGCTGATGAAATAGAAATTGTTGAACAGCACTTTCGAGGATGGGAAGTGTCCGTAGATGAGGCCGGCGGCGATGTAGATCAGCAGCACGAGAAACACGGCCACCACGCTCTCGATCAGCGTCCAATGCAACACGGCGCCGACCGCCAGCAGCACCAGGTTCAATCCGGCGTAATAGGGCGAGGCAAAGCCTTCCTTCACCGCAATCATGCCGGCAATGAACACGACCGGCAGCACGGGGACGATGACGCCGAGCCATTTGCTGCTCCGACGGCCCAGTTCCGTGTACAGGAAAAGCCAGATGCCGGCGGCACAGGCCGAACAGATCATGCGGATGACGAAAAACGGCCCCAACAAATCATGGTAAACGAAAGAATCCAGCAGGCTGCCGGCGGGCATGAGCGTCACCACCAAGGCGCAGCCCACCTTGGTGTGGGTGATGCGTTCGCGCTCCTCGTACGTTTTGAAAGCGCCCAGAATTTCAGCATCGGCGGCTGGCGGGTTTCCATTCATGAACGGGGCTTCCTGGCTTCAAAATAGATGTTCACGCCGGTGACATCCGCCATGACGGAAGAATCTTCCGTCCGCGCGAGCCCGGGCTTGAGCGCGGCGAGTTCCGCGCCGTTGCGATAGATGAGATTCCATTCCATGATGTATTCCATGGTGAGGCGGCGGGGATTGGAACTGTCCACGTTGGTGCTGAGGAACAAGCCTCCGGGAACCACCCAATCATACAGGATGTCCGACAGCCGCTGGCAAAGCGCGTCCGACAAGTAATCAAACAACCCGGCGCAGTAAACAAAATCGTATTTCGCCGGCGTTGCGTTTTTTCCGCCCGCTTCCTTCAAGATCTGGATCACGGACTTTTTGACGAAATGAAGCCCGGTAGTGCGGTGATTGTCGGCTTTGATTTTTTCCAGCACCGAGCGGGTATAGGCCAGGGTTTCCTCGCTGAAATCGAGCAGGGTGAATTCCGCATGGTCGGAAAAATGTTTTTCCCGCATGAATTTCTGCACCTCGCCGGCCGGCCCGCAGCCGAGGCTGAGAATGCGCGCCTTCCGGCCCGCCGTCATTGCCGCCACAGTTGTCTCACTGATGCGGTCGGTGAGATACTGGATGCGGTTGCGATGAGCTTCGGCGGGGGCCTGGAAGAGAAACCAAAGGTTAATGATCTTGGCGAAGAGCGAGTCGCCTTCACGCGGATCGCGCACGATCATGTTGACCATCTCATAGTCACCCGCGTAACCGAGCGGCTTCTGAAAGGTGCGCAGCAGAAAGGGCGAACTGAGCAGCAGCGAATGGAGCTGACGCTTGACGAAGGCGCTGTGCGCCGGTTTCAACTCCTCCGGTATCTTCGCCGCGGCCCGCTCAAATTCTTCGAACATGGTGGTGATGGCCGGCGTGGTGGACTGGGCCAGTTCCTGCGCCA